>JAJXUF010000053.1 GCA_021783175.1 Pseudomonadota bacterium | reverse complement strand
TGATCTGCAAAAAGGCATGATCATCGGCTGGGCCATGACCGATCGCAATCTTGGCAATGCCGACAACGTGACCATCACGAACAACACGGTCGTCAATGCCAGCATTACCGCCACCGCCCTTTACGGTGGGTTCAACGACGTCATTGCCAATAATGTCTTCGTCACGACGGGTACAGGGGTCGCCCATTTCGTTTACGCAGGCGGCTATCTGGGCGGATCGGGGATTGGAAAAGGCAGTGGCGTAAATTCCGCCGGAAATTATTTCGATGGGGGCGGCAGCTGGCCCGGTGTTGAGGGAGAGTACCTCTTTGCGGTGAACACCAACAACCCGTACTACACCTCGATGCCGGATTACCTGCAGACTACCGGCTGGGGAGCGGAGACGTTTAGCGGCAACCTGTACGTCAGCACCCCGTTAGTGCAATTCGCCGGCGCACCGCAGGGAATCACGCCAGACTTAAATGGCCAGAATATCGATAGCGGCTGGACCGTGACGCCCTGGAACACGCTTTCGCCGCTATTCCGCGACGCCGCCGCACAAGACTACCGGGCGGGCACGTCCCCTGGAATACTCGCGACCATCGGATCACAAATTCCCTAGGGATCTTGGACAGACCGCAGCTTTCCACCCCTCTGGCGAAGATCGACGTCTTATATATATGCGCGGCGCCGCCGGGCAAGACCGACTTCGCAAATGCAGCCTTCGGCGATTTGCCTCTTGGCACCCGCAACCTCCGTGGGCGCCATCTCTTGATCAGCCACGACCGATTACCGCAGAAACCCGGCTTGGCGAAACAAAACACCAAGGTGCCTGGCGCCATGGCGCAATCGCAAAAGCTGCCAATGTGACAAGCAAAACCGGCAGCAATGTCTATACTTTGAGTTGTTGCAAGAACACAACCGTCTCCAAAATTAGCGCCGTCGTAGCTACAGCAGATCAAGGAATCGGGCGTGAAAGGATACTTCGCAAGGGAGATCCGGCTGCTCATAGCCAATTTGCGGGGCGGCATACTCGCCTGTGCATTCCGGCGCCGTTCCCTTGAACAGTTCCAATACAGCATTGATCAGGCTTATTGGCTGCTGGGATTCGGGCTCTTACTCGCGCTGACCGTCGGTCGCATTCGGTTTCTGCCCCAGCCTGATTTTTCCATCTTCGGACTATACATACACGCCGTCCGCCTGGCACTCACTCTCGCGGCCACATTTTTGATTGCCAAGATGCTGGGTGACGCCAGACTACAGCTTCGACTGTTGATCACCTTGTTCAGCGTGTATCCGGTCTTCTACGTCGCGTTCAATCTGTTCACTTTCCTTTATCAAAACTACGACAACCACGACGCGCGACTCTTCTGGCTCTGGGCAAGCCTGCTGACACTAGTCTGGTCGTTGTCGGCACTGTTCTTTGTCCTTTATCAGTTTGCCGGACGCGCTCGCGCCAAGACCTTTGCCGCGTTTGCCACGCTCGCGCTCGTCGGCTACGTACCCCTGTCCTTTCTTCCGCACTGGGCATTTTGGGCGCCGCACCGGGTCGACAACTACGCACGCAATGAGCAACTCTACAGCGAGCAGGCACTATATCTGCAGGATCACCTGGTGCGTGCCGCCACGCGACATTTGCTCGCTGGCACGAGTGGGCGCCCCGGGGTGTATTTCGTCGGTTTTGCCGGGTTCGGCGAGCAAGATGTGTTCATGAAAGAAGTGAAGTATGCCAAGCATTTGTTCGAAAGCCGCTTCGATACGCGCGGCCGGGACGTAGTTCTGATCAATAATATCGATACTTTTGACACGGTACCGATGGCGACGAAAACAAACCTGGAGCGTGTCCTCATGGCTGTCGGACACAAGATGAAACCAGGGGACTTCCTGTTTCTGTATATGACGAGCCATGGTTCGAGCCAGCCCAGTTTCGCGGTAGATATGCCCCCCTATGATTTGTATCAGATCTCACCCAAGGCACTTCGGACCATGCTCGACCGCGCGGGCATTCGCAACCGGGTATTGATGATATCAGCCTGTTACTCGGGCGGCTTCGTCGCGCCACTTCAGAATGCCAACACGGTCGTCATCACTGCTGCGGCAGCGGATCGCACGTCGTTTGGCTGCAGCAATGAGAGCAATTTCACTTATTTCGGCGAGGCGCTGTTGGCGGACGAGATGCAGCACCAGTCCTCCATCCTTTCGGCCTTTCACGCTACGCTGAAAGACATTTATGCGCGTGAGGAACGCGAACATCTGGAACATTCCAATCCCCAGTTGTTCGTTGGGCAAAACATGATCACGAAACTCCGCGCCCTGGACCGCACGCTGACGGTCGAGCGCACAGCAGATCGGATGGACGCGCGCGCACCGCTATCGGACAGCGCCGCGATGAATTCCCTCCGATACTAGGCATCCACTGACTAACGCAACTTGGGGAGGGAGGAGGAAAGACCCCGTCCCGCATTAGGGGACGGGGTGGTCGTCTAGGCAAGAAAGGCAGTGTTACGGTTGCAGGTAGCTCCAGCCAAGCGCTTCAAAGTCGCTGATAGCTGCAAGACCCGCCGTCACATATTTGACCCCGGGGATGACACCGGCGGCGACGTTACCTTCCTGGAGGAGACCGGCCTTGATGAGACCACGCACAGTATTTTCGCAGAGATAGAATGTGACTCCACGGGCCATCAGCGCCTCGACCTGCGCCTTGAACGGGTTCATGGTGCCGTCATTGAGCAACATCCTCCCGCCTGGGCCGTGCACGACGGCGATGATCTGGAAATCCCGACCCTCTACCATACCAGCCGTGACTTCGTAGTCGTTGAGCACGTTGTTTATCTGGACGAGACCGTAGGGCTGCGTGGTGCTTCCCAGCGCATAGAATTCATTGAGCGCGAACATGGTTTTGACGTTATGCCGCTTCTGGATACAGCGCGTGTTGGCCGCCACTGCAGCGCCGAATTCTTGCGTTAGCGTCAGGCCGCTCACGAGGCCGACCGGACAAGCATTGTCCGAATTAACGGATTCATCGGCACGTGCCGTCAGGGATACGCTCAGCAAAAGCGCTGCAAAAACACTACCCAACAACTTATAGTAGTTTCTATTCATCTGAAGCCTCCTAGCGATTATTAGATTTATTTTATTTCTCGATGGATCACCAACATCGTGATCCCCAATGGCCCTGCCGCTTGCGAAGATTCTGCTGTCCCGCTATTCGGAAAGACCTGCCTCGTACCATACACGTAGCTCACCGGAAACAAAAATCTGGATCCGACGGTATATCACATTCGTCCGCCTTCACCATCAGGGATGGTTCCCGATGGATATTGGCCCAACCTAGCACCGCAGTGTGACAGAATCATTTTCGGCAGAAGTTCTTTCGATGCCACACAGAAAACAATCAAAGAAGCGATTTCGCAAACTCTATCAAACGACATATTCATTTCCTTCTATATATTCGAGATGCGCGGGCCGCCTATGCAGCCGTTTGCCCATGCCTGCGGCTTTTCAGGACCGGTAGTCTCTCACTTTGTGATTTTCAGATGAATCAGGCAGGTCGTCTGGATGCGTGGGTGAACTTCATCCGAGTAACCGACTGGACATGCGATGTACCGGAGTTGACGCGGCTCCCTTAACCTGCGTCCCGATTTTGAGGCTGGCCTTGAACTGAATTGGAGTAGGGCCTGACAGCGCTCTGAGCGGCGACCCTGGTGTACCTAGGTTGGATACCAGGCCCATGCCATCGGACCATAGATTTTCCTGCGGCACGATGCCGGCATTTTGTCCGCAGCAGAAGGACACGAGCCGCTAGTTATGCGACTCCGGCGCTTCGTGCGACGCAACGCAGGACTGTCCCGTTACGTCGATACTGAATGTGGCTCGCGTCAATTATGGCTAAAAAAAGGCCCGGCGGATTTTTCCGCCAGGCCGAATTCCTGGCCAGCGCCCAAAGGTGGAGGGCGCTGCCAGGCATTGTCCGGTGCTTACGTCGACTTGCCTGCTTCTCTCATCGCCTCCGTAGACGATTGACGCTGTTAACAGCTTTCCGCGGCATTCACTTGATCGTTGCCACGTAACCGTTCTCACCGTTTTTCATGAAGTAGTAGTCCTTGAGGCCATGCTTCACGAGGTAATATTGAAGCCAAGGCACCTGTTTGCCAACTGCGTCATAGGCAAGCAGCGCCTTGTTGCTGTCCTTGGCCTTTTCGATTTCGGCATCGAGTAACTTCTTGTTATCGAGCGTCACGTGCACATCGTGCATGGGAAAGAGCGTGAAGTCCTCTTGTGCCAGGTCGCGCACATCGAGCACGATGCAGCGGCAGTCGGGTCGACGGATGCGGCTGATGAAATCCTTGGCTGGCAATACATGAGCCTTAAACTGCGCGACACTGATAAGATCCGCCGGGTCGACCGGACCTTGGCCGTACAGCAAGGACAGATCCGGATGGGCCTTTACCCAGGCGAGGATGCCGGCGTCGTAAGTATAGACATTGGTCACCCCGATACGGATCGCCCTGCGGGCTGCCTCATAGGATTTCGGGCACGTGAGCCCGTTGCAGTAAAAGACGATGGGCTTCGAGTCTGTTTGTCGCTCCTTGCGCAGATCTTGTTCAAACTGCATATTGAATCCGGTATTGATCTCATCGACCGGAATGTTGATCGAACCTTTGACGCGCAGCGTCTCCCATTCGAACCTTGTGCGCGCATCAATCACGGTCACTTTGGGATACATCTTGTAGAACTGCGCCGTATCGATAAAACGTTCCTCGGGATAACGCCATCGCAGCGGGAAAGCCTGATTGCCGCCATTGGTAGCGGCAACTGTATTCATAGAGCAAGCGACGACACCGAGCATAAAAAGAAGCAACTTGCGTGAGCTCATGGCTGACCCCCGTTAAGCAGGAGCCCATCCTTGGCGCAAGACTAAAGCTGAATTGACAAGCATCGCACCGAGGCCGGTCACGGTGCGTCGGCGTACGCGCTTTAGCGCGGAAAAACCGTATTGCCGTGTGTTTAGCCGCGGAGCTGGTTTTCGATCAGCGCAAGATGAGTGCCCAACCGATCATCATCTTTCGCAGCGTAAGAATTCCACCGACTGTTGCACTGCAGTACCTGCAGCGGAACCATTACGATCGCGTGCTACTGGCACAAGTCGCGGCGGGGGACACTTCCCGGATCTGTGAGCCCGTGACGCTCAAAACAGACGCGGGACAATATGGCCTATTGCTGGCCATCCCGTGGCAAAAACGCACGCTCGTAAGTCACCCTTGGCAGTTGTTTTAGTGAACCGGCGCAACCATCAAGCCTGGTTCTACTTCTGTGCATAGTTTAAGGTAAATCATAGACAGGTTCTGGTGCCAAGCGGACCAAAGGTTACACTTTGTTGATACCAATCAATCCAGAACTTGACCTAGATCAGGTGGAGGTCGATCCGAATAGGGGGGTTTATGAACGCAGTCCTGGGCGTCGTTCTTCAGAGCATTATCCATTCCGCAACAACCATAATCTCGAGAAACTGCGCAACCCGGGCGGTACCGCAGCAGTCGAATCGCCGACCGCCGAGGACGTAGTATTAATAATCGTTTGCGGACGGTTGCCGCGTTAACCTGTCGTCACATGTCAAGACTGGCCAACGATGGGCGCCACATTCGGGGATAAACACCCGTGAGGCCTCTCCCGACGAGCGGGTCCGGTTGCGTCTTGAGCTAGCTGTGTCCGAGCGTGCACGTCACCGGTTGAGAACTTCGATCACCACGCAATTGGCAAAAAGCCCAAAAATTGGCCCGCCTTGCGCAAATATAGAGCTATATCCGGCCCGGCAGACCGGTTTTTAGCGATGCGGCAAATGTGTGTCCAATCGACGCTATGGCATTCGCGTATTTTCAATACGGTCTGGGACAACCTGTTTTTGATATATATCAAAGCAGGATGCCAAGCATTTACCTACTTTAGGCAAGATCGCAGACCGCCTTCGGGACAAAAACTGTGCATCCAGGGATACAATGGAAAATGCCGGACATCAGTCGAGCAGCATCGATGGCGGCATGTGGGTGGTTTGTGTTTTCTTTCGTGCTCGAATTCACCCCTTGCTGCGAACCGATGGCAATCGCCTTCGGCGCACTGCCCACACCGCACCAACAGCGCTGCATTACCGTTGAGCACCAACAGGGCGCGCCCGCGTCAGCTCCGCACTGCATTTTTCAACAGGGACTGATCAAAGGGTCATTCATCCGATCTGCCATTTCACCGTCGGCGCCAGGCAATTCTCCGTCTGCGCTGATACCTTCCGTTGCGTACGCGTTTAGCACGAAGGCAGCCGGTTACATTGGACTCTGGTCGAAAAGGCGCGATCCGCCACAACGTGTTCAGGCTTACCTGCTCAACGCCCGTTTCCGCCTTTAGGGATGCTGCGAAGCGCTTGTCCTGTGCGTAACGCGCAGGCGCGAACATTGATTGGCAATTCTTGTACGACAATAGCTGAGTCAGCAACTGGAACATATTCAGGAGACGACAATGAACATGAAAGCTTGGTCCAAACGGGCATTGACGGTGGCAGTATTGGCCACCCTGGTCGCCGTGCCGGTTCTAAAAGGTGCCGGCGCGCAAAACGCGGAAGAAGCGCCGGGCTGGGGATGCGGTTATGGCATGGGACCGGGAATGATGGGCGGCGGCGAAGGCGGTTACGGGATGGGACCCGGCATGATGTGGGGTGGTGGTTATGGCGGAAACGCCATGGGACCGGGAATGATGGGCTACCGGGCATATAGTCAACTCAATCTCAGCGACACGCAGCGAAATGAGATCAACAAGATACTTGACCAAGAGCGCCGCAGTCACTGGGCTGTTATGGGGAAGATGATGGACCAGCAAGATAAGCTGCGTGATCTCTATGAGAAACAGGAACCTGATCCCAAAGCGGTAGGTGCCGTCTATGCGGCGATCGCCAAACTACGTCAGCAGACAATTGAAACACACATCGCGGCGCAGAACCGCATCGACCAGCTGCTTACCAAAGAGCAGCGCGACGAGTTGCAGCAGATGCGCCGTGGCGGTTGGGGTCCACGTGGAGGTTATGGTAATGGCCCCGGCATGATGGGCCCGGGTTACATGCGCGGCGCGCCGGCACCGAAGCAGTGATCGGACGGCATTGCCAACGCATGAACGGGACGGAATGCAGCCGGTGGGCGGATGCATCGGCTGCGTCTCCGGGCAATCGGTTTTCTTTGCGACTCAAGGTATTGGGCAGGCTAGCAAGTCAGGAGGTGAGTTATGGGCGGCATGGGTGGTTTCGGTTTTTTCGGGGGACTGTTGCCGATGATCCTGTTCTGGGTAGTGGTCATTGGCCTGGTCGCGCCGGGAGCGCGATGGATCCGGACCGGCGGCTCCAACGCCGGCCGTTCGAGACAAGACACGCCATTGCAGATCCTCAAGGAACGCTACGCACGCGGCGAGATTAACAAGGAAGAATTCGAGCAGCGCAGGCGCGATATCGGACGGTAGGATTTTCCGATTACCGGCAAGCCTTAGGGGCCCATCGCTTGTCGAGTCGACCATGTTCCTGGTCACCGCCACTCAATGACGCGGCGGTGTTTATTACTGTCTTTTTGCATAATCCCTCTCACCAAAGATCGCTGTCCCCACGCGCACAATTGTCGCGCCTTCCTTGATTGCCGGGACAAAATCTCCGCTCATCCCGATCGACAGTTCTTGAAAATCCGGCAGCCCGAACTGCTCGCGACACTTGTCGCGCAATCTGCGCACGGCGGCAAATGCGGCTCGCTGGTCCGCCTCGGACGCAGGGTAAGGGCCGATGGCCATGAGTCCGCGTAACGCGATGCCTGGCAGGGGAGATTTCAGGCAAGCTTCCAAAAAGGGCAGCAGCTGCTCAGGCGCTATCCCATGTTTGGCCGGGTCGTGAGTGATGTTCACTTCTATCAGCACATTGAGCGAATTGTGCTGTGCGCTTGCGAATCGCGCGAGGCGTTGCGCCACCGACACGCTGTCGAGGGAATGCAACCACGGAAAATTCCCCGGAATAGACTTGGCCTTGTTGGATTGCAAATGCCCAATGAAATGCCACTCGAACGCCTCGTTGCGGAAATGCGCCAGCTTAAGCAGTGCCTCCTGCACCGTGTTTTCGCCGAAAATCCGCTGTCCGGCCGCTGCTGCTGCTGCGATAAGTTCTATTGGCTGGTTTTTTGAAATCGCCACGAGCTTGATTTCGCTCGCATCACGACCTGCCGATGCGGCCGCCTCAGCAATGGTCAACCGGATCCGGTCCAGGTTGGCAGTAATTGCATGATTCCGTTCGCCGGTGGTCATGCAGATCATTATAATACGGTTCGCCTGCCAAGCCCGACGGCCATGCTATGAAGCGTGTGACTTTGCAAGCTGCGCCCGAACGCGGATAATCACCCCATGCCTAAATTGCCCTCGGACGATCTCGCGCCTAAGCGCGCCGCACGCAGAATCGGGAGTTTCTTTTCACAGGAAACATTGCGTAACCTGGGCATGCCGGATGACCTGCGCTTGCTGCCGCAGGTCAGTGAGGCCTGGATTGGCACGGTTGGCGAGCCGCTATGCCATCATGTGCGGCCAACGCGTTACGCACGCGGCCAGCTGAGCCTGACCGCAGATTCATCGGCCTGGGCGAGTCGTATCCGCCATCAGCAGCAAGGACTGATTCAACGATTGCGCCAGATACCTTTTTTCCGTCAGATCATATCTTTGCAGGTACGCATTCTGCCGCCGGGGGAAGGCAGGCAACAGGTGGCTCGCCCTATACCAGCCAACCCGCTTTCTGCCGCAAGCCTCAAACTTCTCGAGCAGACAGCCAGCGATGTTGCTGACCCGGCTTTGCGTGCCGCACTCAGCCGCCTTGCGCGTAATCGGGGACGATCCTGAGGCCGGCATCACTGTCGAAAAGAAAAGTGTTGCAGATTCACGCCAGTGCCGAATCGAGTTTGCCCCCGGGGTAAATCGCTTACCCAGGGCCAGGCCGGCAACTTCGCGGTCGCGCTCACGATCTGCTGCGTTGGCAGACCAACACAAACCAACGGCATAGAGTTTTCGCAAAAATTCTCGTGTACCATCCAGCTTCCTAGCCTAAAAAATTGGATAAGGAGTGATTCGTGAACATGCGCGCACAGGCAGTGGCTTCGCAACCGGGGTTCGTCAAATCTGCCGGAGCCGCTTTAATTTTCTTGCTGCTGGTCATGCTCGCATTCGGCACCTTCGTCCAGATAGGGCCGGGGCAACGCGGCGTTCTCATGACCTGGGGTGCCGTCCAGCACGGTGTGCTGGATCCGGGATTGCACGTGAAGATCCCGTTTGCGCAGACCGTCACAAAAATGAATGTTCAGATCCAAAACTCACAGGCTGTCGAAACCTCTGCGAGCAAAGACCTGCAGGATGTTCATACCGAGGTTGCCACGAACTGGCACATTCTGCCGGCCGATGCCGAATGGATTTACCAGCACATTGGCAATGAGCCGGCGCTCGTGGGCAAAATAATCCAGCCCGCCATCTCCAATGCCGTCAAGCAGGTGACGGCATTGTTCAACGCGGAAGATCTGGTGGTACATCGTGACGAAGTTCGCAACCAGATCGAGTTGCAAATTCGCACCGCATTGACACCGTTTCATATCGTTGTGGACAGCGTAAATATCACAAACTTCAAGTTCACAGCCGAATTTTCCAGAGCTATCGAAGAAAAGCAGGTGGCCCAGCAAAAGGCGTTGCAGGCTACTTACGAGCTGCAAAAGGCGCAGGTTTTAGCGCAGCAGAAAATCGTCGAAGCCACCGCGCAGGCCAAAGCGCAACAACTGTTGCGCGCAAGCCTTACCCCCGAAATCATCCAACAGCAGGCCGTTGCCAAATGGAACGGACAGCTTCCCAATGTCATGGGCGGCAATGGGGTACTGCCCATGATCGGGCGCATCGGCAACCAGTAAGGCATGCCTGACGGCGATGCGGCGGGTTCCGCTGGCGTCTTGGCGGAGCCCGTACTTGAACCTCGATTCATGACAAAGACGGCGCAACACCCGTACTGCTGACCTGCGTTCTCGAAGCGTTGTCAGTTAAAATCAGAGATTCTTGGCTGGTTCCGGCGCCATCGCTTTCGCCGCCCGGCCGACAATACGAATTATTAATACCAGCTGCGCCTGTTCAACCGTCTGATGTGGCGCGTGGTCACCCACACTTTGGGTCAATTCCAGCAGAAAAAGACGGTTTCCCCATGGAACAGGCACGCGTGCCGGTACTCTAAGACCGGATTCGATATACGGCGCAGGGAAGCGGGTCGCTGGATTTCATGTGGAACGATCATTTCAATAAATTGTTCCAACGTGCGGCCAGTCCGTTTCCTGCGCTTCGGCACTGTGGTTTAATGAGCTCCCCATGATTCGACCGTACGAGCTTTTTGTCGGCCTACGCTACACGCGCGCCAAGCGGCGCAACAGCTTCATTTCCGTCACTTCCCTGGTATCCATCCTGGGCACTTTCATCGGTGTTACTGCCCTCATTACCGTGCTTTCGGTCATGAACGGCTTCGACCATGAGCTGCGCGACCGTATTCTCGGCGTCATCTCCGACATCACGGTGAGCGGGGCAGATGGACCGCTGCGTCACTGGGAGCAGGTGGCAGGAGAGGTCAAGAACATTCCGGGTGTCGTCGGCTTGGCACCCTATGTACAAGGACAGGGAATGCTTACCAGCGGGCGTGCATCGAGCGGCGTGCTGGTGCGCGGTATCCTGCCATCGGATGAGACACAAGTCACCGACATCGGCAAAAAAATCGTGGCCGGGAGCCTGGCTGCGCTCAAACCCGGCCAATTCGGTATCGTTCTTGGCCGCGATCTCGCGTGGCGCCTTGGGGTCGACGTCGGTTCACGCGTCACATTGATCGTGCCTCAAGGGGAAATCACACCGATCGGCCTGCTGCCCCGGCTCAAGCGCTTCACTGTCGTAGGCATCTTCAATTTCGACGAGTACGAATACGACAGCGGAATGGCGGTGGTCCAGCTCAACGACGCCGCCAAGCTCTACCAGATGTCCCAGGGAATCAGCGGACTGCGCATCAAGCTTGCCGATGTCTATCAGGCGCCAGCCCTGGCCGATGTCATGGCCGACAAGCTCGGTCCCGACGTGCGCGTGGAAGACTGGACCCGCCAGCAGGCCAACTTCTTCCGTGCCCTCAAGACGGAAAAGACCGTCATGTTCGTCATCCTCTTTCTTATTGTCGCGGTGGCAACGTTCAATATCGTTTCAACTTTGGTGATGGTGGTTACCGACAAGGAAGCAGAGATCGCCATTCTGCGCACCATCGGCGCAAGCCCTGCCAGCATCATGGCTGTCTTTCTGGTGCAGGGCGCTGTCATCGGCATTATCGGCACCCTCATCGGAACGGTCGGGGGCGTCACACTCGCGCTCAACATCAAGACCATCGTGCCGTTCATCGAGCAGCTGTTTCACGTGAACTTCCTGCCAAAAAGCGTCTATTACATCAGCGAGCTGCCATCGGAGCTCAAGTGGTCCGATGTCATTACGGTTACCAGCGTCTCGCTCATCATGAGCTTCCTGGCGACGATTTACCCGGCCTGGCGCGCTTCTAAGACCCAACCTGCAGAGGCCTTGCGCTACGAATGAAGGCCGATCTCGTACTGCAGTGCACCGGGCTGTCCAAGACGTTCACCCAGGGCAAACTCAACGTCCCGGTGTTGCGCCACCTCGACTTCCGCCTCGTGCGCGGCGAACAGATTGCCATCATTGGCGCCTCGGGCGCCGGTAAGAGCACCTTGCTGCACCTGCTCGGCGGCCTCGATACACCAAGTGCAGGCACGGTGCAGCTTGCCGGCCAGGATCTCAGCAAATTGAGCGACCGGGAGAGGGGGTTGCTGCGCAACCGTGCGCTCGGTTTCGTCTACCAGTTCCATCACCTGTTGCCGGAATTCACCGCTTTGGAAAACGTTGCCATGCCGCTCTTTATCCGTCGCGGACCCACGGCCGATGCGTTTGAGCGGGCACAGGCCATGCTGGCCAAGGTCGGGCTGGCGCGGCGCCTCGAGCACAAGCCAAGTGAACTCTCCGGTGGCGAGCGTCAGCGAGTTGCCGTAGCACGCGCGCTGGTCACCGAACCGCTGTGCGTACTGGCCGATGAACCGACCGGCAATCTCGACCGCAAGACTGCCGAAGCGGTCTATGAGCTCATGCTGGAACTTCACCGGGCCCAGGGGACGAGTTTTGTCATCGCTACGCACGATCCGGGGCTGGCGGCCCGCATGGGGCGGGTGTTAACTATTGAGGACGGGGCCTTCAAGGAGAATTGATCTACCCGGCGGGCCGGTGCACGATGAGCCATAACCTGACACGGGTCGCAAGGCAGTCTCGGCCTCCGGGCCGGAAACGCGACGCTGACGGCTTTTCCCGCTGGTGACGGCCCCGACGACCGCCTGCGCCAACAAGTCCAAGCGCCATGCTTTCCGCCCGGGCGTGTGTCTGATAAATTACATACACTTCTTTTAGGTCAACCTTTCAGGAAAATCCGCGTGTTCGAACTGGTCAGATCCGGCGGCTGGGTGATGGCGCCGATTATTCTTTGCTCGATCGCCGCCTTGGCGATCATCGGTGAGCGTCTGTGGTCGTTGCAGAAAAAATACATTGCTCCCGCAGCACTGCTTCCCCAGGTGGAACAGTGGCTCGACCGCAAGGAACTGGACAAGCAGCGTCTGGAACTGCTGCGCGACAGCTCCCCCCTGGGACGCATTCTGGCCGCAGGTCTCGTTAACCGCCAGCATGCCATGGACGTGGTCAAGCAAGCGATCGAGGACGCCGGGCGCCATGTCGTGCCGGAACTCGAACGCTATCTCAACCCGCTAGGCACCATAGCCGCCATCGCGCCGTTTCTTGGACTGCTCGGCACCGTGCTTGGCATGATCGAAATGTTCGCCGGTATCGGCAGTCACGGCCTGGGCGATCCCTCGATTGTCGCCTCAGGCATCTCGCAAGCGCTGGTCGCCACCGCCTCGGGGCTCACCGTGGCCATACCGAGCCTGATGTTCTACCGCTATTTCCGCGCGCGCGTGGATGCGCTGCTGCTCGACATGGAGCAGGAGGCACTCAAGCTCGTCGAGATCATCCAGGGATCGCGCGAAAGCGCCTGACCCGCGAGAGCACGCAACCATGCGATTCCGCCCCAAGCGCACCGAAGAGCCCGAGATCAACCTCATTCCGTTGATCGACGTGCTCCTCATGACGCTCATTTTCCTCCTCGTGACGACAAGCTTTTCGCACGAGGCGCAGTTGCGCGTACAACTACCAAGCGCGCACTCCGAGTCAAAACCAGTCAACCCGACGCTGCGAATCACAGTCGACGCCGACGGCAACTACTTCGTCGGCGGTAAACAGCTCATTAACACCGCTCCCGATATCTTGCGCGAGGCCATGGCCGCGGCAGCGGCTGGACAAAAGAATCCGGTCGTGATCATCGAGGCCGATCGCCGCACTCCCAATGGCGCCGTGGTCGAAGTCATGGACGTCGCACGCCAGCTTGGTTTCTATCACCTGACTTTCGCCACCCAGAAGGCCTCTGACGGCGGCACGGGACCGTGACCGCGCTGCACGTCACCGAGTCCGGCGCGCGTGTTTATCGCAGGCTGCTGCGCTATGTCGCGCCGTACCGCCTGCCAATCGCCATCGCTACGCTCGGCATGGTGGTCACGTCCGCTAGCGAGCCAGTCTTTGCCTGGCTGATGAAACCGCTCATCAATGTCGCCTTTGTAAAACACGACCTGGCGAACGCGCGTTTCTTTCCGCTTTACCTGGTCGCAATTTTCATCGCACGCGGACTGTTTGCGTTTATTGCGAACTACAGTACGACATGGATCGGCCGCCAGGTGATTTTTCATCTGCGCCAGGACATGTTTTCCCGATTGGTGCACCTGCCGAGCCGTTTCTTCGACACCAACTCCTCCGGAATTCTCATCTCCAAGGTCATCTATGATGTTGAGCAGATCATGGCGGCGGCGACCAAGGCGGTATACTCGGTCATCAAAGACAGTTTGACTCTGCTCGGTCTGCTCGGTCTGATGATCGGGTATAGCTGGCAGCTCACATTCGTCATGATACTGGTGGCGCCTGTCATTTCCTTCGCCGTAAATCGCATCAGTCGCCGCTTCCGTCAATCGAGCCACCTGATTCAAGAGTCCATGGGCGACATTACCCATGTGGTGCAGGAGGCTGTCGACGGCCAACGCGTGATCAAGACCTTTTGCGCGCAGGATGCAGAGATCGGGGAGTTCCAGAAGGTCAACCGCAAAAACCAGCACCACGTCATGAAGAAGGCGACGACGTCGGCGCTCAACGTGCCGGTGATCGAGTTCCTGTCGGCGATTGGCATTGCCATTGCGATCTATGCCGCCATGCTGCAGTCGGCTGCAGGAAAGATGGACGCAGGTGAGTTCGTGTCCTATATCACCGCCATGATGCTGCTGATGCCGCCGCTGAAGCGCCTCACTCAGGTCAATGAAGTGGTGCAGACTGGCGTGGCGGGCGCCACCAGTGTCTTTGCCATGATGGACGAGCCACCGGAACCCGATCCCGGCCAGCGCTCGCTGGATACGGTGCGCGGCGAGATCGAATACCGCCACGTCGTTTTCCGCTACCCAACGTCTAGCGCGACGGTACTGCAGGATGTATCCCTGCGCATCGAGCCGGGAACGCGCCTGGCGCTGGTCGGTGCTTCCGGCAGCGGCAAGACGACCGCTGCCAATTTACTGCCGCGTTTTTACAGCCCCGAGTCCGGGGAGATCCTGCTCGACGGTGTCAATATTGCAGAGCTCAAATTGAATAATCTGCGCCGGCACATCGCACTCGTGAGCCAGGAAACAGTGCTCTTTGACGACAGTATCCGCTTCAACATCGCGTACGGCGCAGAGGCCGCGATCGACGATAGTCGCGTCCTGGACGCGGCGCGTGCCGCCCATGTGCTCGAATTCACGCAACGCATGCCGGAAGGGCTCGATACCATCGTGGGCGAACGCGGCGCGCGTCTTTCCGGCGGACAGCGCCAGCGCATCGCCATCGCGCGCGCCCTGTACCGCAACTCGCCGATCCTCATATTGGATGAAGCCACGTCGGCTCTCGACACCGAGTCAGAGCGACTGGTGCAGGATGCCATGCAAACGCTAATGCAAAACCGCACCACGCTGATCATTGCACACCGGCTGTCGACCATCGAAAGCGCTGACCGCATCATCGTGCTGGATGGCGGGCGCGTCGCAGAAACCGGCAATCACCGCGAACTGCTGGCTGCCAATGGCATTTACGCCAGGCTGCATCGCATGCAATTTAATGAGCTACGTCACTGACCGCGCCTACGGTAGCAATTCGCTATGGGTATGGTGGCAGGGACTGCGCGACCGGCTTCAGGGCCGGCATGCGCGCGCCAATGCGCGTCGCGGTTTTCTGCGCCCCCCGCTGGGTACCGGCAGACTCGTCTGGGTGGAGGCGGGCGGCGATGAGGATAGCATACGCCTGGCGCTTGGAGCGTTGCGTGCGCTGCGCGAGTCGCGCCTCGACCTGCGCCTGGTGCTGACCTTCGAACACGAATACCGCCCGCTTCTCGAACGTGACCTTGCCGGTCTGGCGAACACCGGTTTCGGGTATGGCCCATGCGATACGCCGCGTGTCGTGCGCCGCACTTTACGCGCCTTGTCACCCTTTGGCGTCATCATCGCCGGGCGCCGGCCTGCAGCGAACCTGTGCGCTGCCCTGGCCGAGACGTCAACACGCTGTATAGCCCTGCATACCCCGGCGGCGACGACCGGTCACTTCGAGGCGGCATATCCGGCGGACAACATGCAGGCGCAATCCTGGCGGCAATGCGCCCGCGCCGACTACGTGGCACCGGCAGCGGATCTGGCGACTTTGCTCGTCGAGGCTCAGGTCGATCCCAATTTCCGTGGGCTGCTGACGGGCGCGGCCAGCCTGTCGCTTTGGTGGCTGCTTGGAGTTCGCGC
Source organism: Pseudomonadota bacterium (assembly GCA_021783175.1). The sequence goes on along the minus strand of JAJXUF010000053.1, from coordinate 4,755 downwards.
GCATGATACAGCAGCGCTTGCCGCATGGTGGGCCGCGTCACCTCTGCGGCGCGATAGCATACTGATTGTAAGTCCGGCAGATGACGCCCGCGACATGCCACGCCAATGGCTGCGGGTCAGTAGCTGGTCGCGCAGCGCGCTATCTGCGGGCAGCATTTTGCTCGCCGACGATAACCGCTGGTTACCGGCAATCGCCGCCGCAAGCGACGCCGTACACGTAATGCATGCTCGTGGCTCGCCATTCTGGCAGGCAATGGCCGGTGGTTGCCCCATGAGTGTTGCCGATCTGGCCGCAGCGGTCGCGCGCTTTAATAGCATGCCGGCTGCACAGGCACAGGCGCTTTTTGCCGGTGTGCACGCATTTGATGAGCTCGAACGCTTCTGGCGCACCCTGCAGGATGACCCCATCGCTGCACGCACGCGTGCCGATCAGCTGCGCCGGGCATTCTGGGGTGAACGGCGCCGCGCGAGCGACGTCAATCGTGAACTGCTTCAGCGCGTTTATGACTGGTAGAGTTGCGCTATGAATTCTCTTGAAAAGCGCTGGCAGGGCCGTTCGCTGGGCATTTGGCTGCTCTGGCCTCTGAGCTGGCTCTACTGTCTGGTAGTTGGCGTACGCAACTGCCTCTACGACCGCAAACTGCTGGCCAGCGTACGCCTTTCCGTCCCGGTGATCGTGGTGGGCAACATCACTGTCGGCGGCACCGGCAAGACACCGCTCGTGCTTTGGCTGGCACACGTGCTGCAGCGCGCCGGATACCGTCCCGGCATCGTATCGCGCGGCTATCGCGCCCGCCGGTCAGACCAACCGCGCGAGGTCACAACTGCGTCGACGCCCGAAGACGCCGGAGACGAACCGCTGTTGTTGGCACGTCGGGCCGGCTGTCCGGTGGTCGTCAGTCCCGACCGGGTTGCAGCCGGGCGGGCCCTGCTTTCAGCACATGACTGCAACGTCATCATCAGCGATGACGGATTGCAGCACCGGCGGCTGGCGCGCGACATTGAGATCGTGGTGATAGACGGAGTACGCCGTTTCGGCAACGGCCTGTGCCTGCCGGCCGGTCCATTGCGTGAATCAGTGTCGCGTCTTAAGCGCGTGGATGCGCGCGTCACGCGCGGCACACCACGACCAGGCGAAATAGGCATGACATTTCGTGCGCTCGCCTTGCGCAACCTCGTGAGCGGCGAGGCGCGCGAAGTGAGCGATTTTGTTGGACAGAACGTGCAGGCGCTGGCCGGAATCGGCAATTCGGCAGGTTTTTTTGCGCAGCTGCGCGATCTGGGTTTGGAGGTCCACGAACATGCATTTCCCGACCACCATGCCTTTCGCAGCGAGGATCTGGCATTCGATGACGGCACGCCGCTCATCATGACGGAGAAAGATGCGGTAAAATGTACCGGATTCGCCCGGGCGAACCACTGGTATCTGGCCATCGAAGCCAGTCCCGATCCCGGGTTTGATAAGCTGATTCTGAAACTGTTGGAGGCAAAACGCGGTGGATAAAAAACTACTCGATATCCTGGTTTGCCCCGTATGCAAGGGGCCGCTGACATACGACAAATCCAAGGCGGAACTCGTCTGCAAAGCCGACCGGCTGGCTTATCCGATTCGTGATGACATTCCGGTCATGCTCGAGGACGAGGCACGCCAGATTGCGGAAGATGAGGCTATCTGACAACGGCCGCATGGACGACCCGGCATGATCATTGTCATTCCTGCACGCTACGCTTCCACCCGCCTGCCCGGTAAGGCGCTGGTCGATATTGGCGGCAAACCGATGATCGAACACGTCTACGCGCGCGCTCGGGCGAGCAAGGCGGATCGCGTCATCGTCGCCACCGACGATGAGCGCATCGCCGATGCGGTACACGCATTCGGCGGCGAAGTGTGCATGACCGGTAGCCACCATCAGTCAGGTACCGACCGCATTGCCGAGGTGATTGCGGCGCTGGCCATCGGGGCGCAGGAAATCGTGGTGAACCTGCAGGGCGATGAACCGCTGATGCCACCGGATTTGATCAATCAGGTGGCGTACACACTCAATTCGCATCCGCAGGCAGTGATGGCGACGGCCAGTCACGCCATTCGTGACCGCCGCGCCCTGATGGATCCAAACCTGGTGAAAGTCGTCACCGATTGTCACGGGTTTGCGCTTTACTTCAGCAGGGCGCCGATTCCCTGGGCGCGCGATGCCATGGCGCACGGCGGCGACTTCGAAGTAAACGCCCATGGCCACATCGGCATCTATGCCTATCGCGCCGAATTCGTTTGTCGCTATAGTGCAAGGCCACCCTGTCCGCTCGAACGCATCGAGGCGCTGGAGCAGCTGCGCGTGCTGTGGAACGGCGAACGCATCGCCGTATGCCAGGCCAAAGAAGCACCGATGGGTGGTGTTGATACACCTGCAGACCTGGAACGCGTGCGCGCCATCCTGGGTCACGGTCGTGAAGTATAGGTGGAGCAGGGGACACAAGCGGGCCATGGCCTGCTGTAGGACCAAGTACGCGAGAGGCAAGTCAGAATGGTAAAAGTATTGTTCGTCTGTCTGGGAAACATCTGCCGCTCGCCGACGGCCGAGGGGGTTTTCCGCGAGGTGGTGCGTCAGCAGGGTCTGGACGAGGTGGTCCAGATCGATTCCGCCGGCACGCATGCTTATCACATCGGAGACCCTCCCGATCCGCGGGCGCAGGCGGCGGCATTACGCCGCGGAATCGACCTGTCGACGCTGCGCGGCCGCCAGGCAACAAGCCAGGACATCGAAACATTTGATTACATACTAGCCATGGACCGGCAAAATCTTGCCAATCTGCTGGCGATCAGCCCGAGTGGACAGGAGCACAAGATTCGATTGTTTCTTGAGTTCGCCGAATCGCGGCCGGAACGTGAAGTGCCGGATCCGTACTTCGGTGGAAGCAGTGGCTTCGATCGAGTGCTCGATATGATCGAGGAGGCCTCTGCTGGCCTGCTAGAGCATATTCGACGCGAGAACTTGTGACGGCCCGCCGGTCCGAGGTGCTCATCAGCAGCACCCGGACCGGCTTTTGACTTCAGGGAATCAGTCGCCGGACTTGGGTTCCGCCGGAATACTTTCCGCGGCAACCCGGGTCTCCACTTGTACTAACTTCGACTCATTCGACGCCGGCGGGACGCTGGGCGGCGGTGGGGCTGCCTCCGAACGCTCCGCAGCGCGAGTCTCCGGCGGCATGTTTTCGCTGCGCGCAGTGTCATCGAAAGTGCGCTCAACCGGACGCTCGGCGACTGCCGGTGCTCCAGCAGATACCTCACCCGCTGCAGGCGCCCGGTCGACCTGTTCCTGGTGCGTTTCCTGGTCCGCACCCTCGGCTGCCGCCGGGCGGCCGCCGTTCACCTCGCCATGGCGCCCAGAAGATCTGCGTCGGCCACGACGTCCTCGCCGACCGCGCCCGCCTTCGGCGCGCTCCTTCTGGGGGGCACCGCTACGCGTGCCTTCGCCTTGGGCAGGCGCTGCAGGCCTCGCGTCGCGTGCTTCCACCGGGCGCGACTCCGGCGCGCGGCTCTCGCCCGGCCGTGGCTGGCCACCGTGAGGCGGTCGTGGACCACGTTTGTCACGTCCTTCACGCGGTTCACGTGCTTCACGTCCTTCGCGCTGTTCACGTGCTTCACGCGGCTCATTGCGCCGCGCATGCGCTGGACGTCCACTCGGACGCGGTGCATGACTGGTCGCCGGACGTTGAGCCGGCTTTTGTACGTTATTTTCCGTCTCGCCAAACAGGAAACGTGTGACACGCTTCAACAAACCATCTTGTGGCTCGACCGGGGCCACCGGCGCAGCAGCGTGCGCGATTTGGCCGACAGCGGGCTTTTCGGGAGCCGGCGGGGAGGGCGGACGCGCGTGACGCGGTTCCTCTTCCTCATCTTCCGTGATCTCGATGTCATAGCTCGGCGTGTCGACCTCGGCCTCATACTCCTCGCCGCGCAGGCGGCGTACGTGATAGTGCGGAGTCTCCATTTCCGGATCAGGAATAATCAGCACCGGCGTGCCGAAGCGCGTTTCGATTTGGTTGATCTCGTGGCGCTTCTCGTTCAAAAGGTAGGTAGCCGTCTCCACTGGCAGGTGCACGTGCATCGCCGCAGTGTTTTCCTTCATCGCCTCTTCCTGGATGAAACGCAACACGTGCAGCGCCGATGACTGGATGCCGCGCACATGGCCAGTACCGTCACAGCGCGGGCATACCAGCGTGCTGGATTCGCCAAGCGAAGGACGCAATCGCTGACGCGACATTTCAAGCAGCCCGAAACGTGAAATGCGTCCGACCTGGACGCGCGCGCGGTCGGCTTTGAGCGCCTCAATCAGCTGATTTTCCACGGCGCGCTGGTTGCGTGCCGGAGTCATATCGATAAAGTCGATAACGATAAGACCGCCGAGATCCCGCAGACGCAGCTGGCGGGCGATCTCTTCGACTGCCTCAAGATTCGTGTTGAGCGCGGTCTCCTCAATATCAGCGCCCTTGGTGGCACGTGCCGAGTTGACGTCGATGGTCACCAGCGCCTCAGTGTGGTCAAACACCACTGCGCCGCCGGCCTCGAGGCGCACCTCGCGCGAGAACGCAGATTCGATCTGATGTTCGATCTGGAACCGCGAGAACAGTGGCGTTTCGTCCTGGTAGAGCTTGAGCCGGTTCAGGTTCTGCGGCATGACCTGCTGCATAAACTTGAGCGCGCGCTCGTGAATCTCGGGGTTATCGATCAGGATCTCGCCGATGTCCTGGCGCAGG
>JAJXUF010000052.1 GCA_021783175.1 Pseudomonadota bacterium | reverse complement strand
GCCCGATGTGCTGGCGCGCACCACCACGCAGGAAGTTCTCGCCATCCTCAAGCAGGACAAGGACATCAAGAACAACAACATGGCCAAGGTGTATCAGCTGGTCGAAGCCAAGATCCTGCCCAATTTTGACTTCAACCGCATGACGCAACTGGCTGTCGGCAAGCATTGGCCGCGCGCCACCGCCAGGCAGAAACAGGAATTGGTGACCCAGTTTCGCAACCTGCTGGTGCGGACTTATTCCACCTCGCTTACGGCCTTCACCAACCAGACGGTCGAGTTCAAGCCGCTGACGATGAAGCCGGATGACACCGACGTGACCGTGCACTCCGAAATTCGCCAGCCCGGTGGGCAGCCCATCCCCATCGACTACAGCATGTACAAGACCAGCTTTGGCTGGAAGGTGTATGACGTGACGATCGATGGCGTCAGCCTGGTCACCAACTACCGGTCATCCTTTGCCAGCACCATTCGCCAGAGCGGTATCGATGGCCTGATCAAAACCCTGGCAGACAAGTCTGCGCGTGGCGGCGCCGAGCCGGCGCCGCGCCCCGGCTCGTGATCGCATGCGACGAAACATGCTGTCGCATCGCGGGTGCGGTGACCGTCGACAGCGTGGGTGGCCTGCTGCGCGAGTTGCTGCCCCAGCTTGCGAAGGGAATCGAGACCCTGGATTTCAGCGGGGTTGAAACCGCCGATTCGGCCGCGCTCGCGCTCATGTTCAGTGCCATGCGGCAAGCCCGCCAAGCCGGCCGCACGCTGACCTGCACCGGCCTGCCGCCCAGCTTCACCACGCTGGCCGAGCTGTATGGCGTATCCGGGTTGCTGCCGGCATGAATCCGGCGCCCCCTGCCATCCGGGTCAGTGACCTGCGCAAGCGCTTTCGCACCACCCAGGCGCTCGATGGCGTTTCCCTCGAGATCCGGCCGGGTGAGTTTTTCGGTCTGCTGGGACCCAACGGCGCCGGCAAGACGACACTGATTTCCATCCTCGCCGGGCTCACCCGCGCCGATTCCGGCCAGGCCGCCGTCATGGGGCACGACGTAGTGCGGGACTATCGCCAGGCGCGCCGCGCGCTGGGCGTGGTGCCGCAGGAGCTGGTCTACGATCCCTTCTTCAACGTGCGCGAAACCCTGCGCATCCAGTCCGGCTACTTCGGGCTGAAGCACAACGACGGCTGGATCGACGAGATCATGCACCATCTCGATCTCACGCCGCACGCCGACAAGAACACGCAGAGCCTGTCGGGCGGCATGAAGCGCCGCCTGCTGGTGGCGCAGGCGCTGGTGCACAAGCCGCCGGTCATCGTCCTCGACGAGCCAACCGCCGGGGTCGACGTCGACCTGCGCCGCTCGCTGTGGGAATTCATCAGCCGCCTCAACCGCGAAGGCCACACCGTCCTGCTGACCACGCATTATCTGGAAGAAGCCGAGGCGCTGTGCGGCCGCATCGCCATGCTGAAGGGCGGCCGCGTCGTGGCGCTGGACGCCACCCGCAACCTGCTGCAGCTGACCAACGAGCATTGCGCGCAACTGCGCCTGGATGCGGAAACCGTACCGGCCGCCTGGCAGGCGCGCCTGCAGCGCGAAGCCGACGGCAGCTGGCGCATCAATTTCAGCGACTATGCCGAGCTGGAGGCCTTGCTGGCCGACCTGCGCGGCGCCGGGGTGCGCGTGCTCGAAATGCACCTGCAGGAGCCCGACCTGGAGGATGTCTTCACCGACATCATGAAACGGACATGAGCGGCTTGTCGGCATTGTTCTACAAGGAATTGCTGCGCTTCTGGAAGGTGGTGGTGCAGACCGTGGTTGCCCCGGTGGTGACCGCGCTGCTGTATCTGCTGATCTTCTCGCACGTGCTGGAGGACCACGTCCAGGTCTATCCCGGCGTCTCCTACACCAGCTTCCTGGTGCCGGGGCTGGTAATGATGAGCATGCTGCAGAACGCGTTCTCCAACAGTTCGTCCAGCCTCATCCAGTCGAAGATGCAGGGCAATATCGTGTTCGTGCTGCTGCCGCCGCTGTCCTACCTGGAGTTCTTTATGGCCTATCTGGGCGCGGCGATCCTGCGCGGACTGATTGTCGGACTCGGCGTGTGGGCGGTGACCCTGTGGTATGCCCCGTTTCACATGGCGCATCCGGCCTGGCTGCTGGCGTATGCCTTGCTGGCCTGCGCCATCATGGGGGCGGTCGGCATCATGGCGGGCATCTGGGCGGAAAAATACGACCAGCTGGCAGCGTTCCAGAATTTCCTCATTCTGCCGCTCACCTTCCTGTCCGGCGTCTTCTACTCGATTCATTCGCTGCCGCCTTTCTGGCAGGCCGTGTCGCGTGCCAATCCGGTGTTCTACCTGATCGACGGTTTCCGTTACGCGTTTGTCGGCCAATCCGACACCGATCCCTGGCTCGGCCTGCTGGTCGCCGGGGCCAGCTTTGTGGCAATATCCGCGCTCACCCTGATGCTGCTGAAGAGCGGCTACAAGCTCAGACACTAGATTGCGAAACACGAACGAGGCAAGACAGGCATGGTTACTCCCGACGACATCAAAGGCTGGATCACCGAGAAGCTGCCGTGCGACCACATCGAACTCGATGGCGACGGCCAGCATTTCCAGGCGGTGATCGTCAGCCCGGCGTTCAGCGGCAAGAACATGATCCAGCAGCACCGGCTGGTCTATGACGCGCTCGGCACCCGCATGCACGCGCAGATCCACGCACTGTCGATGAAGACCTACACCCCTGAAGACTGGGCCGCGCGCTGAATGGATGCACTGCTGATCCATGGCGGCAATCCGCTTGCCGGCGAGGTGCGCATTTCCGGCGCCAAGAATGCCGCGCTGCCGATCCTGACCGCCAGCCTGCTCACTGCCGAGCCGCTGAAGCTCGGCAACGTGCCGCACCTCAAGGACATCAGCACCATGCTGGCCCTGCTGGGGCACATGGGCGTGCGCGTCACGCTGGACGACAAGAACCAGGTCACCCTGTGCGGCGAATCCATTCCGCACAAGGAAGCGCCCTACGAAATGGTGAAGACCATGCGCGCCGCGATCCTGGTGCTGGGGCCGACGCTGGCGCGCTTCGGCGAGGCGCGCGTCTCCCTGCCCGGCGGCTGTGCCATCGGCTCGCGCCCGGTCGACCTGCACATCAAGGGCCTGCAGGCGATGGGCGCCGATATCAATATCGAACACGGCTACATCCACGCCCGCTGCAAGCGCCTGCAGGGCGCGCGCATCGTGATGGATCTGGTCACCGTGACGGGCACCGAGAATCTGATGATGGCCGCCGCGCTGGCCGAAGGCACCACCGTGCTGGAAAACGCTGCGCGCGAGCCCGAGGTGGTCGACCTGGCGAACTGCCTGATCGCGATGGGTGCCAAAATCGAGGGGGCGGGCAGCGACATCATCACCGTTCACGGTGTCGACCGGCTGCACGGCGCCGACTATTCGGTCATGGCAGACCGCATCGAGACCGGCACGTTCCTGGTCGCTGCCGCCATGACCGGGGGGCGCGTGCGCACTACCCACGCCCAGCCTGACACGCTGGACGCGGTGATGAGCAAGCTGCGCGAGGCGGGTGCCAAGGTCGAGGTGGGAGCCGACTGGATCGAAGTCGAGTCCGACGGAAAATTGCAATCGGTGGACGTGCGCACCGCACCGCACCCGGCATTTCCAACCGACATGCAGGCGCAGTTCATGGCGATGAATTGCATTGCTGAAGGCGCGGCCAGCGTCACCGAAACCATTTTCGAAAACCGCTTCATGCACGTGCAGGAATTGCGTCGCCTCGGCGCCAATATCGAAGTGTCGGGCCACACGGCGCTGGTGCGCGGCGTGCCGCGTCTCGATGGCGCCATCGTCATGGCGACCGACCTGCGCGCTTCGGCCTGCCTGGTGCTGGCAGGGCTGGTCGCGGCGGGCGAGACCACTATCGAACGCATCTACCACCTCGACCGCGGCTACGAGCGCATCGAGGAAAAGCTCACCCAACTGGGCGCACGCATCAAGCGGGTGCACTGAATTGACATCCCCAAGCCCGTTCGGGCTGAGCTTGTCGAAGCCCATGTGCCCAGTAATATGAACCTTGCAGGCAAGCCCTTCGACAGGCTCAGGGCGAACGGCAATTTTATCGAAGCGCCCTGACGGCGGAATATTCAAACATGAGCAACACCGGCATCACGCTGGCCCTGTCCAAGGGCCGCATCTTCGAAGAAACGCTGCCGCTGCTGGCGGCGGCGGGCATCACGCCGACCGAAAACCCCGAGTCCTCGCGCAAGCTCATCATCGGCACCAATCGGGACGACGTGCGGCTCATCATCGTTCGCGCCAGCGACGTGCCGACCTACGTGCAATACGGCGCCGCCGATCTCGGCATCGCCGGCAAGGACGTGCTCAACGAGCACGGCGGCAACGGCCTCTACCAGCCGCTCGACCTGCAGATCGCCAAGTGCCGCATGATGGTGGCGGTGCGCGAAGGCTACGACTATGCCGGTACGGTGAAGCAGGGCGCGCGCATCCGCGTCGCCACCAAATACGTCAATGCGGCGCGCGACCATTTCGCGTCCAAGGGCGTGCACATCGACCTCATCAAGCTGTACGGCTCGATGGAACTGGCGCCGCTGGTCGGGCTGTCAGACGTCATCGTCGATCTCGTCTCCACCGGCGGCACCCTCAAGGCCAACGGCCTGGTCGCGGTCGAACACATCAGCGACATCAGTTCGCGTCTGGTCGTGAATCAGGCGGCGCTCAAGCTCAAGCGTAATTTGATCCAGCCGGTGATCGATGCGTTCGCTTCGGCGGTCGCCGCCGGCAGCGCGCGTTAAGGCGTTCCGCGACGCCGTGACGACCGAACACCGGCGCGCGGCAGGGGATTAGCATGTGCGGGATCGCTGGCGTCGTCTCAGCCAACCCAGTCGAAGCGGCTCTGCTCGACGACATGGCACGGCGTCTCGCCCATCGCGGGCCGGACGGGCAGGGCAGGCATGTGGTGGGCAATGTCGGCCTGCTGCATACGCGGCTTGCCATCATCGACCTGGAGGGCGGCGCGCAGCCGCTCTACAACGAAGACCGCAGCCTCGCGCTGGTTGCCAACGGCGAAATCTACAACTACCGCGAGTTGCGCGCCGAACTGGAAACGCTCGGCCACCGCTTCGCCACGCATTCCGACTGCGAAACCATCCTGCACGGCTATGAGGCCTGGGGCATCGCCTTTCTCGATCGCCTGCAAGGCATGTTTGCCTTCGCGCTCCACGATGCGCAGCGCGGCGAACTGATCCTGGCGCGCGACCGGCTTGGCATCAAGCCGCTCTACTATGCCCGCGACAGTCGAGGATTGACCTTCGCGTCCGAGATCAAGGCCCTGCTGCCATGGCTAGGCAAACCCGAAGTCAATCCTGACGGTCTTGCGCAGTTCCTTCAAAGCAACTTCACGTGCGCACCGACGACGCTGCTGCAAGGCGTGGAGAAACTGCCTCCCGGCCATGTGACACGAATCGATACCCGCACCCAGCGGCTTGACCTGCGTGCCTACTGGTCGCCCTTGCAGGTCACCCCGCTCGACGTCGGTCTCGACGAGGCGCTCGATCGATTCGACACCCTGATGCAGGACGTCATGGACATCCACATGCGTGCCGACGTGCCGCTGGGGCTGTTTCTTTCGGGGGGCGTCGATTCCTCCCTGCTGGCCGCCCTGCTGGCACAGCGGGTGAACGAGCCCCTGCGCACCTTCTCGGTGGGGTTCCCGGGCAGTTCGGTGCACAACGAGCTCGATGCCGCGCAGCGCGTGGCCGGGCAGTTCCACACCCGCCACAGCGTGTTCGAGGTTAGTGCCGACGACATGCTGAACTGCCTGCCGCGCAGCGTTTGGGCCGCCGACGACCTCACCGCGGACTACGCCAACCTGCCGGTTTCCATGCTGGCCGAGCGCGCCGGCGCGGAGCTGAAAGTGGTGTTCTCGGGCGAGGGCGGCGACGAGGTGTTCGCCGGCTACGGCCGCTATCGTGCGCCGTGGATCCGGCGGGCACTTGCGGCCTTGCGCGCGCCCGGTAGCGGCGGTTTTCGCAGCAAGGGCATATTCACTGGCATCCCATCTGCACTGTTCGGTCCGCAGCTGGACGAAGCCATGGGCGGCTGGCGGAGGCCGTTCAAACAGGCGTGGCAACGCACGCCGAGGCCGTGGACGCGGCTGCAGCGCATGCAATATGTGGATATGGAAACCTGGCTGCCGGACGACCTGCTGATCAAGGCCGACCGCATGCTGATGGCCTGGGGCATCGAGGGCCGTGTACCCTTCCTCGACCACCGCGTGGTCGAGTTCGGGCTGGCACTGCCGGACGACTACAAGATCGAGGGGCGCACCGGCAAGCGCTTCCTGCGGCTGTGGGGCGAGCGCTATCTGCCGCGCGAACATCTGTGGGCGCGCAAGAAGGGCTTTACCGTCCCGGTGGACGACTGGCTGCGCGGCGAGCGTCTGCAAACCCTGCTCAAGGTGCTGCCGGAAGCGGAAGGCATCCGCGCCTGGTTCGATCCGGCCGAGGTCCGCAAGCTGCTGCTGGCGCAACAGCAGGGTGCAAAGCACAGCACCGCGCTGTGGACGCTGCTCAACTTTGCGGTCTGGCACCGCATCCACATCGAGTCCGGTGGCGAGAAACCGGCAGACCAGGTGGATCCGCTCGCATTCATCGCGCAATGAACTGACCGAATATTCAACTTTTTTCGAGTGCGTCGTATGGCGTCATCGCTACAGAAATGAATGAAAACAGACCCTCTGCAATGAGCATCGCCAATCCGGGCTGGACCGACCTGTTTCGTGGACCGTACGCCTTGCGCTACTTGCTGCTGCTGGCTCCCGTCCTCATCGATCTGCTCTACCAGGTCGGGCGCGGTCTCGGCAACACGAGCTATGTGCTCTACTGGGTCACGGCCGCGGTTGTTCTGGTTCGCACACGCAACCTTGCGTTTCCCCCGGTCGCATTGGCACTCTATCTGGCGCTGTTGGCATGGGGCACGCTGAGCGCCGCGCTGTCGATCAATCCTGACGGCGCCTATGGCAAGTGGGCGCAGTATGCCTTGCTGGGATCCAGTTACTTCATCACCTGGGCGCTGGTGCGCACGATCCCGGAATTCAGCCTGGAGCGCGCCATCAGAATGATCGGCATCGCGGGTCTTCTCGGTTTTTCCTACTATGCAGCCCGGTTTCTCATCCTGTCGATGTCGCCCGACTTCCATCCTGAATATCAGGTGCATGGCCTGGTGCCGGCCTACCTTTCACCCTTCGCGTTGTATTTCCTCTGGCAGTCCCTCGAGGGCAAAATCCGCGTGGTCCTGAGTCTGGTCTACTTGACCAGTCTGACCCTGTTACTGGTCTTCTCCAACAGCCTCACCGAGGTGGTCACCTTGGCAGGTGCACTTGCGGTGCTTGTGTTCTTCGTCGTGCCCAGCAAGCGCCTGCTGATGTTGGCACTCGGAGGCACCGTGATCGTGTTCATTGTGCTGATCCTGGCGTTCGACCCAGCAGGACATGTCGTGAGCCAGGCGGAACACAAGCACGAGGACTGGTTTACCTTCTTCAATCAGTTGAGCACCTTCCGTACGCAGCTTTGGTATCAGGCGATCACCATTCCTCCACACAATCAATGGCTGGGCGTTGGACCGAGCAATGTGGGGCTGTACCCGCCAGTGATGATCACCCCGACGTACAAGGTCGGGCATCTGCACAACCTGTTGCTGGACTGCTGGTATGAACTGGGGGTGGTCGGGCTGGCTTTGTACGTGATGTTCTATGGGGCGCAGATTCGCGCAATTAGGGCTGCTGCGGCAGAGCATTTCTCTCTGCAATATGGACTCATGTATGCTGCCATAGCAGGAGTTTTTGTGGCGACCATGTTGGAACAATCCTACCGGTCCATCCATGTGGCTTTGTTTGCGCCGTTTCTTTTTGCGATATATAGCGGAGCGATAACAAATACGAGCCGGGAAACACATGGCTGAATCGCCGAGAAAAGGTATGCCCCAACAACCTGGTTGGCTTAAGTTGCTGCCGCAAGCACTTCGGGCTCGATTCGAAAACCGCCCCAATCTGCAAAAAGCACTCGCCAATACGGGGTGGTTATTAGGCGACAAGGTTCTGCGCATGGGAGTAGGGTTGCTTGTTGGCGTGTGGATAGCGCGTTACCTTGGGCCCGAGCAATATGGTCTTCTGAACTATGTCACGGCCATCGTTACTATATTCGGCGCTGTGGCTACTCTAGGATTAAATGGCATTGTCGTACGCGACTTGGTCAAAGAGCCAGAAAATACCTTTAATACTCTTGGTACAGCGTTCGTGCTGCAGCTAATTGGCGCAATAGTTGCAGTTGGACTTGTCGTTTGTACTGTTATCTGGTTGCGTCCGAATGATAGTCTCGCTATAGCCATGGTGGCTATACTTGGTTTTAGTTTGGTCTTTCAATCCAGTTCTGTCATTAAGTACTGGTTTGAGTCTCAGGTCCAGTCGCGCCAAATAGTCTGGGTAGAAAATGGTGTCTTGCTATTAGTTGCTGCAGTCAAGATTGCCTTGGTCCTTAACCGGGCTACGCTAGTTACCTTCGTCTGGTTGACACTAGTTGAAGCTATCCTTGTCTCCCTTGGTCTATTTACTATCTATCTCAAACAGATTGGGGCGTTGCAACACTGGACAGCAAGCCTTGCGCGAGCCAAAAGTCTGCTGCGCGATTCATGGCCGTTGATTATTTCGGGTATTGCCGTAATGATCTATGTGCGGATCGACCAAATCATGCTTGGCGAGATGGCCGGCGTGCAGGCCGTCGGCATATATTCAGCCGCGGTTCGCATAAGTGAAATTTGGTACATGGTCCCAGTCGCCATCACAGCGTCACTGTTCCCCACAATTCTTGAATCAAAGAAACACAGTGAGTCGTTATATAGGGACCGTATTCAACGCTTAATTAGACTGATGGTAGTTCTTTCTCTTCTAATCGCAGTCGTTGTTACCTTGACCGCTGATCGGATTGTGAATTTGTTGTTTGGTATTGGCTATGTCGAGGCGGCGGAAGTATTAGCGATACACGTGTGGGCTGGCGTGTTCGTCTTTATTGGGGTTGCAGGTGGGAAGTGGTATCTAGTGGAAAATCTGCAGCGCATGGTTTTGCTCCGCACCGCCTTAGGCGCGGTGGCAAATGTCGCTTTGAATCTATGGTTGATTCCGCGCCATGGTGCAGTAGGCGCGGCAATCGCAACAGTAATTAGCTATGGGCTGTCTGACTATGTTTTTGATTGTTTTAACAAGACAACTAGGCCTCTCTTTAAAATGAAGACTAAGGCCTTTTTGCCTTTTAAGCTTAAAGCGGGTTGAATGGAATACAAAACATCATTATCAAGCTTGGCAAAGTTTGAACTAAAGAGCCTAATGGGGCGCCTAGTGTTTAGTCCAAGGCCGAAATTGGATCAAGAAAAAGCGTATCTAAATTTAGGCTGCGGCGAGAATTACATACAAGGTATGGTTAATGCAGATTTTTATTCCGGCTTTCGTTTCTGGAATAAGAAAAGAAAGCTTGAATGGTATTTGGATCTCAGATATCCACTTAGGTGCGATGATGCAAAATTTGATGGTGTTTTTACAGAACATACTTTAGAGCATCTGTATCCAGATCAGGCACTGGGTTTGCTGGTAGAACTGAATCGCATAATGAAAACTGGTGCAGTACTCAGATTGACGGTCCCTGACCTGGAGAAATACGTGAACTTTTATAACGGGGCGCTTCCTCAAGAATTACGGGTGGAATTTTCCAAAAGGTTTAAAACCCGGGCCTCCGCGATTAGAAATATGTCGCAGAATTTTTTTCATCTTTCTTTGTGGGACTTTGAAGAACTCTCGATGTATTTGTCAAACGCGGGATTTGTCGATATCACGAGGAAAGAGTATAGGGATTGCTCTGACCCGATGCTGTGCCACGATTTGGAAGCTCGGCGTTGGGAGACGGTTTACGTAGAAGCAAAAAAAGCCTAAGAGTTTGCGCTATTGCATCCAGAGTTTTTACGAAACACCTTCGCCTAGCTAAAACGAACTTTGATCCCAGCGTAAAAAGTCTGATCACATAATTCACCTTTCATAGGGCGACTTTGTTCAACGTTCTCCACGCATATGGAGGGCATTAGGCCTCTTTTCTCAATGAATAGTGCCATTTTATTTTTGGTTTTCAATCGTCCGGATCTTGCCTCTCAAGTGTTTCAAGCAATCCGCAGCGCAAGACCTCCGCGCCTTTATGTGGCTGCTGACGGCCCGCGAGAGGGCCGAGATAGTGAACGGCAAGATTGCATGGAAGCGCGCCGTGTAATTGACGAGGTTGATTGGCCCTGTGAAGTAAAGTGCCTTTTCCAAGAAAAAAATCTTGGTCCGATGCATGCGCAGGTAGCTGCTTTGGATTGGTTTTTTGATCAGGAAAAAGAGGGGGTTATTCTTGAGGACGATTGCCTCCCGGACCAATCTTTTTTTGGCTACTGTGACGAGTTGCTTGAATGCTATCGAGATGATCGTCGCGTCTTTATGATCTCTGGCAACAATTTCCAAGGTGGCATCAAAAGAGGCGATGCTGATTATTATTTCTCTATTTATACCCACATATGGGGCTGGGCGGCCTGGAAAAGGTCTTGGCAGTGTTTTGATAAAGATTTGACAGACTGGCCTTCTTTCAGGGAGTGCGGGGGGCTTGAAAATCTTCATGGAACGAAGGTAACCAGGAAGTACTGGTTTGACCTGTTTGATAGAATTTATAGTGGGACATATAAAAGAGGCTGGGACTATCGGTTTCTTTTTGCTTGCTGGCGAGAAAATGGTCTGACAATCATCCCTCAGAAAAATCTCGTCACGAATATCGGGTTCGGACATCAGGCGACAAATTGCAAAGATTTGCATTCGCCATTTTCCAACGTTAATACCTACAGGATCAATTTGCCATTGCGACACCCGAAGGTGATCTCTAGGTGTTTCTTTGCAGATGAAAAGACCTCTGGCGAGATGTTTTCATATCAAAGCTTATTGGTGCGGGCTATGGCGTATTTAATTAGGCCCCGCCTTTTGTTGGGGAAGTTGCTTAAAAAGATCAAAGGAGTAGTTGTTGTATGAAAGTCATTGTTCTTGGCGGCGACGGGTTTTGTGGTTGGCCTACTGCGTTACATCTCTCCAATTTGGGGATGGACGTCCTCATCGTAGACAACTTATCAAGACGAAAAATAGACATCGAACTCGAATGTGATTCGCTTACACCTATCAGGCCGATAGGTGAGCGTTTACGCGCATGGCATGAAATCACGGGGAATAGAATCAATTACGTAAATATCGACGTGGCAAAAGAATACGTCAGGCTGCTGGATCTATACCGTGAGTTCCGGCCAGATGTTGTGGTGCATTTTGCCGAACAACGTGCAGCCCCTTATTCGATGAAGTCATCTTCTACCAAGAGATATACGGTCGATAACAATCTCATTGCGACCCATAACGCACTGTGTGCCATCGTCGATTCGGGGCTCGATATACATATGGTCCACCTCGGCACGATGGGCGTTTATGGATATGGTACTGCCGGGATGCGGATTCCAGAAGGTTATCTCAAGGTTGCGATGTGCGGCGACCATATCAACATCGACGAAGAAGTGAACGGGGTTGTTGTTGAAAAAGAAATACTTTACCCCCCCGATCCAGGTAGCGTTTATCACATGACGAAAACGCAAGATGCACTTTTCTTTTATTACTACAATAAAAACAATGGGGTTCGTATTACCGATTTGCATCAAGGCGTTGTCTGGGGAACCAATACGGATGAAACACTGCTGGACCAGCGGTTGATCAACCGATTTGACTATGACGGGGATTATGGAACCGTCCTAAATCGTTTCTTGATGCAAGCGGCAATTGGCTATCCACTGACAGTTCACGGCACAGGCGGCCAGACGCGTGCGTTCATACATATCAGGGACACGGTCAAATGCATTGAGCTCGCGATGAAAAATCCACCGCACCCTGGCGAGCGGGTGAAGATTTTCAATCAAATTACGGAGACGCATCGGGTCCGTGATCTGGCACGCAAGGTAAGCGAGTTAACCGGCGTCGGTATTGATTTTGTTCCGAACCCTAGAAACGAGGATGAAGAAAATGACTTGCATGTCGAGAATCGCTGCTTTCTTGAGCTTGGGCTGAACCCGACCACGCTGTCAGAGGGCTTGATGAGTGAGGTCAAGGACATTGCGCTCTGTTATCGCGACAGGTGTGACCTTTCGAAGATTCCGTGCAGTTCCACATGGAAATAGATGGCTTTTGCCACATGATTATGCGAGCGCGTCCTTTTTGGCCTGGCTATTTAAGGCTGCTTGTCTGTCATGGACATTGCCTCCCTTCGTGAAAAGATCGTTTTGGCTTGGGGGGCATTTGCGGGGCGTTCTTGATACGATTGCCTGCGGCAAAGTCTATTTCTCGGTTTTGTATGGCTTGAGGAAAAGCGGTGCTGTGCATGTTCTCGAAAGTCAAGCGAAGGCCACCAAGTTTGTAAAACGATTATGCAGCTAAAGAAATTGCTTGGAATGATTTGTAGCCGTTTCCATTTCCAGAGCCCGCCTAGCCGAAATCTTTCCGAGCGCTATCCGCAATACCAGATTGGTTGTGGCACTTACGGTGACTTCGAGGTTTTCTCCTGGAATGAAGGCGCAACCCTGTTCATCGGTTCATATACCTCGGTCGCTGCGGGGGTAAAGATTCTTCTCGGCGGCGAACATCGTATCGACTGGGTCACAACCTATCCATTCAGCCAGCTATGGGAAGTGGCCGAGCAATATAGGGGGCACCCTAAGACAAAAGGGAATGTGGTGATCGGCAGTGATGTCTGGATTGGCACCGAGGCACTTATCCTCTCGGGGGTCACAATCGGTGATGGTGCGGTCATTGGCGCACGCGCAGTCGTTGCCCGCGATGTGCCGCCCTATGCAATCGTCACTGGGAATCCGGCCACGCCAGTCAAATACCGCTTTGAGCAGACGGTGATCGACCGATTGCTTGCCCAACAGTGGTGGAACTGGAGCGTTGCTCAAATCGAAAGAGCGATGCCCGATTTGCTGAATAAAAATATCGAGCGTTTTCTGGACAGGGCCGAACGTGGTGAATATCAATGATCCGTGCTTACTCGCTGAGTATCCATTGCAGCCTTCATTGCCGAAGGGAGTACTACGGGGACGCCAAGCGAAATCTGTCGGTGAATCCGATTGAGTCTAGAATATCGTTGAAATACCAATGAAGAAATTTATAAAGCATATTGAAACCAAGCTTCATCGCTACATCTGGATCGCGGGGCTGAAAAAACCATACCATAGAAACGACAAAATCCTACAGAGGCAATTTCTCCACTTTTCTGCGGTAGCGACGTCGACGGCTCTGGATATCGGTTCTGGTCCTAGCCCAAAAAATCCGTTTGGTGCCACGCGCATTTATGGCGCCGATTTGCGTGAAAACATAGAAAAGAACGTGGTTTTCGCAGATTTGGCGCTCGGCGTCTTGCCCTTTGATAGTGACTTGTTCGACTATGTTACGGCCTTTGACGTATTGGAGCATATCCAACGCATCTCCGTGATTGACGGGGAAACGAAGTTTCCCTTTATTTGCCTAATGAATGAAATATTTCGTGTTCTGAAACCGGGCGGGGTCTTCTTTAATACACAGCCGTGTTTCCCAAGCAAGGAGGCTTTCCAGGATCCAACTCATGTGAATATCATGACCGAGGATACCCTAAACTTATACTTCTGTGCGCCGGCGTGGGCAAGGATATATGGATATGAAGGGTCTTTTGAGATGCTCGAAGAAGGCTGGGTTGGCGGCAAGTACTTTTCGTTTATGAGAAAGTCAGCGAATCTTCCCATTAGGGATCTGAGTTTTATACAAAAATGATTGAGGGGAGGGAGGGGAGTCGCTCTGCAGTGCTGGTTCCGCTTTATAAAGAGTCGATGACGGAGTCTGAGTACTTTTCTTTCAGGACTACATTAGCAATCCTTGCGCGGCACGATATTTATGTGGTCTGTCCGATGCGTTTGTGCCCTTATGTTGAAGGGCTTAAGAAAAAATATCTAAAGCTGAGGGCCGAATATTTTCCGGACAGATATTTTTCTGGAATTGCGGGGTATAACCGGCTCTTAAAATCGAATGTATTTTATAAGAGATTCAAACAGTATGAATATGTGTTAATTGTTCAGACCGATGCGCTTGTTTTTTCGGATGAACTGACAGAGTGGTGTGAGAGGGGTTATTCATATATAGGGGCCCCGTTGTTCGAGGGATTCGATAATCCCGTAATTCCACCGGTGTTTATGGGAGGGGGAAATGGCGGGTTTTCACTGCGCAAGGTGCAGGACTTTATACGGGTTTTGTCTTACCCCAGGCGCATTCCAAATGTGATGTCGGTCGGACCAAATGTCATCCAGTTCATTAAGCATCATTTCATATTTGCTTATAGTTTCCCGCGTCTGTTGCAGCCGCAGATAAATGAGGATTTGTTCTGGGGGGTACTGGTACCACGTAGTTGTGAGTTTTTCACCGTGGCGGCACCAGAGGACGCTTTGTCCTTTGCATTCGAGGTGGCGCCCGAATATTTATTTGAGCTCAACAAGAGACAACTTCCTTTTGGCTGTCATGCATGGGAAAAATATAACCTCCAGTTTTGGAGAAAAACACTTTACGACCATGGTAAAGCGTTGCCCTGAAGATTCATGCATCGACGAGTTGATGCAGTAGTTCATTTCTAGGCCGTAATTGCATGACCACAAGTATTTCCATTATTACCGTCACATACAATGCGGCCGCGGTTTTGTCCGGCTTGATCGACAGCCTCCGTGCGCAGACGGATCGCGATTACGAATGGGTCGTGGTGGACGGCGCCTCGACGGATGGCACGGTCGAATTGATCAAGTCCGCAGGGGATGTCGTCAGCAAGTGGATTTCCGAGCCCGATTGCGGAATTTACGATGCCATGAACAAGGCGGTCAGGCTGGCAAGCGGCGAACTCTATTTGGTCTGTGGGGCGGACGACCGGCTCTCACCGACTGCAGTCGCTGATTATCGTCGGGCCGCGACTGAAACCTCGGCAGATATTATTTCAGCTTGCGTTGAGTCGGATGCAGGTGTGGTTCGGCCGTTGCGCGGCCAATCATGGCGACGTGGGCATCTTGCGTTTGTCTCGCAACACTCGGTGGGGTCCTTGATCAGGAAAAGTCTGCATCAAGAGTTTGGATACTATTCGCGCTGGTTCCCAATCGCGGCCGATCAGCATTTCCTGAAGCGAGTTTGCATGTCGCCTAAGGTGCAAATCGTGGCGGCGGACTTCATCGCGGGCCGCTATTCCTTGGAGGGACTGTCCGGTTCGGATATCCCCGGCACGATGGCCGAGTTTTTCCGTGTTCAGCTCGAGACCGAGCGCCACGCCGGCCTGCAGGTTCTGCTTTATGGCCTGAGGCTGATGCGCCATTTTGGGCGCATCGTCGCCTATGGGAAGGCCAAACGCATGGGTGCGCGATGAGACTGCCTGCGCCCAGATCTGCATGAGCAATCCACAGGTTCTTTTCATCACCGCTTTTCACCCCGGCGGCAAGGGGGTAATCGGCGCAGGTGAGGCCATCTGCGAGGACAGCATTCGGGGCCTGCTCGCATCCGGCAAGGCAGTGCACGTGCTGTGCCTGGCTCCGAACAATCAATCTGCAAATCCGGCGGTGGTCAGTCTTTGTCAGTCCTACCGCACGTTGCCTCATACATGGAGCCAAGCATGTCAGGGGATTCTGCAGTCGGCAGGACAGGGCTCTTTAAGCGCGCCTTGGCTATTCACGCGGGTGAGCGCACGCAATGTCCAGGTTGCACGGGAGATCATCTTGCAAAATGGAATTGACGAGGTCTGGCTCGATTTTCCATCGACGCTTGGTTTTGCGCCCCGTCTTCGCGAGTTGCCCATCAACTACTTTGTCCATGATGTGGTTGCCCAGAAGATAGCGCGCCGCATGATTCTGGGTTTTTTGGGTCCACTGGTGCGAAGGACGGAGCAGAAGCTTTTGGGGTTTGTCGAGCGGTGTTTTGTCCTGGCCCAGAAGGATCAGGAACTGTTGCGTGAGATGGGGTTTCGCGGAGAGATCGAGCTTCATCCGCCGTCCGGCGCGCGGATCGGGGAGGTGAGCAACGCACGACCGGTCTCGCAGATTCTCGGCGAGTTCGCCGGGCGGAAGAATCTGGTGTTCTTCGGCAGCATGAGGCGGCCGGAGAACCACTGGTCGATCCTGCACTTCATTCTGTTCTCGTATCCGAAAATCCGGCGTTGCCACAAGGATGTCCAGTTCTGGGTGCTCGGACTGTCCCCGCGACTGACGTTGCGCACGCTTGGGGCGCTGATTCCCGGTGTCCGTGTTGTCGGCGCAGTCGATGACCCAAATCCTGCATTCCGCGCGGCCGAACTCTGTGTCGTTCCGTTGCGGTTGGGGGCGGGCGTCAAGATCAAGGTCCTGCAGATGTTGGATGCGGGCGCAAAGGTCATTTCTTCTCCTGTGGGAGGCGAAGGGATTTCTTCGGTGCCCAACCTGATTGTCGTGCCATATGACGAAATACCCGAGGCGGTGTGTCGGATATTGTCAGAGCTGCGCTGAGATACATGGGCTATCCAACCCGCTTCCCGATTCAAGATCCTGAGTATTCCGATGTCCGCTTTTGACGAGTTACCCCTTATCTCGATATCTGTCGTCAGTCATGGCCAGGGTACCTTGGTCAGCGAGGCTCTCGCCGACCTCGCCCACTTTGTCGACTCGGTGCCTATTGAGGTCATTCTGACCACGAATATTCCCGAGCAACTGCCATTCGCTGTCGATGATTTTCCCTATCCAGTGAGAAATGTGGAGAATGCCTCGCCGAAGGGTTTCGGCGCGAATCACAACGCGGCATTTCGGCTTGCAAAGGAAAAATGGTTCTGCGTAATGAATCCGGATATACGCATGCCGGAAAACCCTTTCCCTCTATTGATAGAAGAGATTGAGAGGCAGCAAGCCGCCGTGATTGCCCCCGCTGTACTTTCTCCGGAAGGAAAGATCGAGGACAGCATCCGTCGATTCCCGACGCCATGTTCGCTGGCCGGCAAGATGTTGGGCCGGGGTGATGGCCGCTACCCGTTTGCGGTAGGTGGCGAGACATTCTCGGCGGACTGGGTAGGCGGCATGTTCATGCTGTTCCGGGCTGAGGATTATCAACGCGTGGGTGGTTTCGACGAGGGGTTCTTCCTGTATTACGAGGATGTCGATATCTGCACGCGCCTGTGGCAGGCTGGACGTCGGGTGCTGGCCTGTCCCAAAGTGCAGGTGGTCCATGATGCACGCCGTACGAGCCGGCGCGATTTCCGTTACATGCGCTGGCATGCAGCCAGTATGGCGCGCTACTTGGGCAAGCACTGGCTGCGCCTGCCAAAAACCGGCGGCTTGGGATGACGAATCCGAACCATTCCAGGGTGCTGGTCACCGGTGCAACGGGTTTTGTCGGCCGCGCGTTGTGTGCTCAACTCGACGCCGCCGGTCACGCGGTTATCCCCGCCGTACGGCGCGGGACGGGTTTGCCGGACGAAGTGGTGGTCGGCGATATCGGGCCATCGACGGACTGGCATATGGCGCTCGAAGGCTGTGATGCGGTTGTCCATCTTGCAGCGCGCGTGCACAAGATGCGTGAAAGTACACAGGATCCCCATGTCTTGTATCACGAGACCAACACCGAGGCCACGCTCAATCTTGCCCGCCAGGCGGCACAGGCGGGGGTCAAGCGTTTCGTCTTCGTCAGCACCATCAAGGTCAATGGCGAGGGGCGCGATGAACCCTATCGCGAAACGGACGTGCCGGCGCCCGAGGACGCGTACGCAGTTTCCAAATGGGAGGCCGAGCAGGGGTTACACAGGATCGCGCAGGAAACCGGGCTTGAGGTGGTCATCCTGCGGCCGCCGCTAGTGTATGGGCCGGGGGTGAAGGCGAATTTCCTGCGGCTGATGCAAACGGTTCAAAAGGGCTGGCCGCTGCCGCTGGGGGCGATCCGTAACCGCCGCAGCCTGCTGTACCTGGGCAATTTTGTCGATGCGATCTGGCGGTGCGTCGAGCACCAGGCGGCTGCCGGGCAGACCTTCTTGCTCGACGATGGCCAGGCGGTTTCAACGCCGGACTTGATCCGTGTGCTGGCCCGTTCGATGGGGCGGTCGGCCCGTTTGCTGGCGGTGCCGGTTGGTGCGCTCGAAGGGGTGGGCATCTTGCTGGGGAAGCGTGCAGCAGTGGCACGCCTGACGGGTTCGCTGTATGTAGATAGCGCTGCGATTCGTACACGCCTTGGCTGGACGCCGCCTTTTTCGATGGAAGCGGGATTGGCTGCAACTGTGGCGGCTTTGGCATGATGTGGTTCGCACCTTTTTTGGCTTTCATGAGCTGCTGGCTGACGCTTGCCTGGCTGCTGCGGCGCAGCCGCCTGCCGATGGATCACCCTAACGAACGCTCGCTGCACGCGATGCCGACGCCGCGTATCGGGGGGCTGGGAATCATGGCTGGTGTGCTTGTGGCAGCGGTTTGGCTGGCTGAGGCAGTCTTGCTGCCAACGATGCTGGCTGCGTTTGCCCTGGCCGCAATGTCGGTGCTGGATGATGTCCGCGGATTGCCAGTAAGGGTGCGTTTTCTGGGGCACTTCGTTGCCGCGGTGAGTTGCCTGCTGGCGCTGGGACTGACCGGCTGGGCCTTGCTGGCGGGCACGCTGGCGGTGGTGTGGATGACCAATCTGTACAACTTTATGGACGGTTCGGACGGACTGGCAGGCGGCATGGCGGCCATCGGCTTCGGGGCGCTGGCGCTCGCTGCGTGGCTGGGCGATACTCATGGGCTGGCGTTCTTCTGCGCGTCGATCGCAGCGGCGGCGCTGGCCTTCCTGCGCTTCAACTTTCCGCCGGCGCGGGTGTTCATGGGGGATGCGGGTTCGATCCCGCTGGGGTTCCTGGCTGCATCATTGGGCATCCTGGGTGCAATCCAGCACGTATGGCCGTGGCTGTTCCCGCTGCTGGTGTTTTCCCCCTTTATCGTCGACGCCAGCGTCACGCTCGCGCAGCGTGCGCTGCGAGGCGAGAAAATCTGGCAGGCGCACCGCTCGCATTATTATCAGCGTGTGGTGCTGCTCGGCGCCTCGCATCGCCAACTGGCACTGGCGGCCTATGTCCTGATGCTGGTGATGGCCGCGCTGGCGTTTGCGATCCTGTTTCTCCCGCAACATGCGGCGTGGCTGCTTATACTGTCGGTGGCCCCCTATTTGCTGCTTTTTCCCGCCATCGATTTTCGCTGGCATCAATCCCGCAATGAATTTTAATCCCCGTACCGTCGCCATCATCCTGCACGACATTCTGGCCACGGCTTTCGCCTGGCTGGCTGCTTACTGGCTGCGCTTCAATCTGGCGGTGCCGCCGGAGTTCGAGGCTGCCGCGCTGTCGACGCTGCTGTGGGTGGTGCCATTGCAGGCCGCGGTGTTCTGGCGCTTCGGGCTTTATCGCGGCATCTGGCGCTTTGCCAGTCTGCCCGACCTCAAGCGCATCGTGCTCGCCGTCGGCCTGGCGGCACTGCTGATTCCGGTGGTGCTGATCCTGTTTCGCGTCCACGAAGTGGTGCCGCGTTCGGTACTGATTCTTGATCCGCTGCTGCTGGTGACGGTGATGGGCGGAAGCCGGCTGGCATACCGCGCGTGGAAGGAGCACCGTTTGGCGAGCATGCTGCACCCAGACAGCAAGCCGGTGCTGGTCGCTGGGGCCGGTTCGGCGGCGGATTTCCTGCTGCGCGAACTGGCACGCAATCCGTCAGGCTTCCATGTGGTGGGCCTGCTGGATGACAGTCGCAACAAGCAGGGGCGTCTGGTGCAGGGTATTCCGGTACTAGGCGGGTTGGCCGACGTCGCTGTCTGGGCAAAAAAAATGGATGTGGACGACGTCGTGCTGGCGCTGCCGTCGGCCGCACACGAGGTGCGCAAGCGCATTACGCAGATTTGCGCCGAAGCGAGCCTGAATGTGATGACGATCCCGTCGCTCGAGGATCTAGTGGCGGGCAAGGTGTCGGTCTCCAGCCTGCGCCGTGTCGAACTCGACGACCTGCTTGGGCGCGACCCGGTGCAACTCGACGACAGCGGCCTGCACCGGTTGCTGACCGGCCAGGTGGTGATGGTGACCGGCGCGGGGGGCTCGATCGGCTCCGAACTGTGCCGCCAGATCGCGCGCTTCAAGCCGGCGAAGCTGGTGCTGTTCGAGCAGTCCGAGCTGGCGCTGTACGCGATGGAGCAGGAATTGCCGCGGCGTTTTCCCGATCTGTCGATCGCGCCGGTGATCGGCGATGTGAAGAACGCCGCGTGGGTGAACCGGGTGATGGATGAATATCGTCCCGCAGTGGTGTTTCATGCTGCGGCCTACAAGCATGTGCCGCTGATGGAGAACGACAACGCCTGGGAGGCGGTGCGCAACAACGTGCTGGGCACACAGGTGGTGGGTGCAGCCGCACAGGCGCATGGGGTCGGCAAGTTCGTGATGATCTCCACCGACAAGGCCGTCAACCCGACCAACGTCATGGGAGCCACCAAGCGGCTGGCCGAGATGGCCTGTCAGGCCATGCAGCAGCCGGACGGCACACGCTTCGTGTCGGTGCGCTTCGGCAATGTGCTCGGCTCGTCGGGCAGCGTGATTCCGAAGTTCGAGAAGCAGATCGAGGCGGGCGGTCCGGTCACCGTGACGCACCCGGAGATCACGCGCTTTTTCATGTCGATTCCCGA
>JAJXUF010000219.1 GCA_021783175.1 Pseudomonadota bacterium | reverse complement strand
GCGCGCAGTATATCGCAACTCACTCCAACATGCCGAGGTAGGCGATCAGGGCATCCAGCGTGAACACGAATAGCAGGCTTTGCAGCACGGCCTTGATGGCAACCTTGGGCACCTCGGTGACCGAAGGTTGCGCCTGCATGCCGTTGTAGCAGGAGATCGTGGAGATGGCCAATCCGAACAGACACCCTTTGACGCCGACCACGACGAATTCGGAGAGCTTGACGGTCTGCAGGAAGCGCCCGACCTGATCGAGATAGGAGACATTCTGGAACATCGCGCTGATCGCCAGTCCGCCGCCGATGGCGACGACCTGAAAATAGATGGTGAGTGCCAATACAGCCAGCGTCACGCCGGCGATGCGCGGCACCAGCAGGTAATCGTGTGGGGGGATGCCCATGCGGATCAGGCTGGTCATCTCGTGGCGCGTCTTCATCAATGCCAGTTCGGAGGCGATGGCGGCGCTGCTGCGGGCGATGATGATGATGGCGGCAAACAGGGGACCTACTTCGCGCACCACGGTCCAGATCAATATCTTCACCGTCAGTTCGCTGTCCCCGCCTACCAGCGAGGTGATCTGGGTGATGACCAGTGCGCCGCTCAGCAGCCCGAACACAGCAACGATACGCAACGCCTCTACGCCTGTGAAAAATATCTGGCGGTGAAACACCGCATTCACGGGAGCGATGCGCAATACCCGCAGATGCGTAAAGGCATACCAGAGCAACTGCGAAGCGCCGGCAACCGTCTGGCGCATCTGCGTCATCTTCAGCCAGGCTAGGAATTTCGGCCAGAACGCGGGCATCAGATTGCGGCCAGCAACGGAGGGTTCCAGCCGTATACATGAAGCGGGACGTCTTGTATTGTCTGCTCTCCGCAATCGGTCAAGCCGCCCGAATTCTCCACCGCTTTGGCCACAGCGGCAGAACACACTACAGGATATTTCAGGGTCTTCGTCAGCCTTTCCAGATTGGCCGTGAGGCTGACCGCATTGCCGAGCGCAGTGTATTCACGCCGCAACTCTGACCCGACATGCCCGATGATCGCCTCCCCTGCGTGCAATGCGATACCGATCTCGATCGGTGCGACACCTTGCTCCTGCAAGCGTGCGTTGATGTGACGCACGCGCAGCAGCATTTCCTGCGCCGCTTCGAGCGCATTCTTCTCCGGGCATTCCAGCGCCTGCGGCGCGCCAAAGAAGGCCATCACGCCGTCTCCAACGAATTTATCCACGGTGCCTTTATACTGGTGGATGGCGACCGTCATCTCGGAGAAGTAGTCATTGAGCAAAGCGATCAGTTCCTGCGGCGGACATTTCTCGTTACGCTCGCTGAAACCGTGGATATGAGCGAACAGAATGCATACCCTGGTACGCACACCGACCAACCCGGAACGGAGGTTGCCTGCCATGATCTCATGCAGCACGTCCTGACTGACGTAGCTGCCAAACGTGCCGCGCAGCCAGTTGCGCTGTTGAACTTGGAGTACACCTTCATATCCCAGACGCGCGAGGAAGGAAAACAGGCCGGAAAGCAGGATGCTGCCTATCGGCAGGTAAATACCCTGCTCCAATAACCATATCGAAGCAGATACCAGCAATAGCGGGAAAGCGAACAGGAGGGCAAGTTTTAGCCAGCCTGTACGCCCCAGCCAGAATAACGTTGTGAGCAAAGCCAATGCCAGAACTGCATAGTCGTTCGCTTCGCGGATCATGCCCCCGCCCAGCATCGAACGGAGCATTTGCGCCTGCATCAGCACTCCCGGGATACGATGCCTGGACGGGTCCCAGGCGGCCAGCGAAACGGGCGAATTTACTCTCTCGCCCAACGGCGACACCACGCCCAGCAGCACCGGTTTGCCACCAAAGATACTCTTCAGTTGCCCCGCATTGCCTTGTGCCTGCCATTCCAGCACCCTGGCAAAGGGGATGTACTCGAACGGCTGGCCTGCACCGAAATCCACCAGCCCCGTACCCGGCCTGGCATTGGCCAGATGCTCGGCCATTTTCTCCACCAGCATGGAGCCGTGCGCATTCACCGTACATCGGTTGGGATCGAAGTGCCGCACCACGCCATCAACGTCCGCGCAGACCATCACCGACGCCAGCGTGTCCCCCCCCGAAGCCGTAACGATGGGTTCATACACCTTGCGGAACTCCCCGTTGACCTCCACCGTCTGTGCCAGCACCAACGGCGTCTGCGCCCGGGCCGTCTGCAGGCCTTGCAGCAGGCTTTGATCGTATTGCGGGATCAGAAACTCATAGGAGCGCTCGGGCAACACGATATCCAGGCCGACCACGGCGGGTTTGGCGATTGCCATCGCTTGCAGGAACTTACCCAGGTAAGGATGCCACAAGGCGAACGGTTCCTTGAATGCTTTGTACGAATCCTCGTCGATGCCGACGATAACGACATCGTTCGTCACCGGATGAGCTTCGTAGCGATGCAGAAAACCGAATTGACCGTCAAGCACGCTGCGGTTCAGCGCTTTGCCTGTCCGGGAAACATTCAGCAGCGATGCCGCCAACAGGCAGACACACAAGCCCAGCAGCAGCCTGATTTTCGGATCGTTCAGCCGCCTCAGTGCTTCCATCACTGCCTCACTTCAACGCAGTTGCTGCAATGCGCGCAGCCCTGTCACGGCATTGTGCGGCTTGTTCGGTGTGACCCAGCTTTTCGTGTGCCTGCGCCGACAACAGCAGATCCTGGCGTATCTTTTCCGGCAAGCCCAGCGACTTGTCGATGACCAGCGCTTCTTCCGACAGGCGCAGTGCGGTGTCGTACTCGCCCTTCATGAGCTTGGCAGAAGCCGTCAGGCGCAAGGAGTTGGCGTATTCCAATTGCGAACTGCCTTTATTTTCCGAGGTGGCATGCTCGCTCCATTGCATGGCTTTGTCCGCATCGTTCGCTCGCAATGCGATGCTGGCTCGTGCGTTGTCTATCACGCCGGCAAGCGTGCAATCCGGCCCGCAATACCCGGCAGATTTTTTCACCCAGGCCGTGGCGCCGGTCACATCGTTCTCCTGCAAGCGCAACAGGGACTTTTGCACTGCCGCCGCGGCAAGCTGCGCAGGCGCATATTGGAGCGCCTTGTCTTCCAGCAGGCTGTCCAGGTAGCGTTCGGAAAGTGCCGGTTTGCCCAAGGCCTGATACACCCTGGCGAGATTGAGCATATTGATGGCGATGCCATTCACGTTCTCGATCGCGACATCAAGCTGCAGCGCGTTTCCGTACAGATCGGCTGCGGACTGGTACTCGCCGCGCAGGAATGCCCGCTGCGCCCGCTGGTTGAATTCCGTAGCCCGCTCCTGCCGTGCACTGCGCGTTTCTTCCATGTGGCTGCAGGCAGACAGCAGCACGAGGCTGCACAGGATCGCAATGTGTGAACGGAAGCCCATTCCCGCCCCCCTCACGGTTGCCTCGGTGCAACGTAGCCGTCAACCGGAAGCATCTGTTCTTCCGGTTTCGGGAACATGCCGTTGAACAGCCAGGACTTCTTCACGCCGCCCAGAGTCTCCTGTCCGTCCTGGACCAGGGAATTGGTATTGCGCACCAGCGCGGGAATCTCTGCAGCAGATTCATTCGTGGCCTTCCTGATGTCTGCCGTGGCCGACTGCACGTTCTCAAAGGTCGTATCGGCTTTATCCACCAGCTTGGGAATCGCCTTGTCCAGCGCACCCAAACTTGAATTGACGCTATCCAGTGCCTTGTCGATCTTTCCATACGCGCCATCCAGCTTCTTGTTGCCGCTTGCGCCGAGTTGCGTGAACTGGTTCACGGTCTCGCGAAAACTTGCCGACGACTGGTTCAGGTTCTTCAGTGTTTGCTGGACGTCACCATTCGGATTGTTGATGGAAGAAGTGATCTGGTGAACGTCGCTCAGGATAGGCTGCAACTGCGCCGCCAGCGTTTCGACGACAGTACTGGCATCCTGCCCTCGCTCGAATGCCAGCACGCTGTTCTGCGTCACCTGTTTCACTTGCTGCGAGCCGGGAATGATCTCTACCACGCTCTCCCCGACTAGCGCTTCCTTGATCAGTCTCGCTTTGGAATCCTGTCCGATCAGGTGAACATATTCGTTGTCCAGCGACACCTTGACCTGCACTGTCGCGTTGGGCTGCATGCTGACATCCTGCACGCTGCCGACCTTGAAGCCGATGAACTTGACCGCCATGCCCTTGCTCAGGCCTTGGGCATTCGGAGTGAAGAAGTAGATCGAGGTACTGCGATGGAAATAATCCTGCCTGGACGCGATCATGGCCAGCACCAGCAACATGACGCCGATTGCGCCCAGCATGAACTGCCTGGTGCGTTTTTCGATGTTCTGCAATCTCAGGTTGTAGGTGGCCAGTTTCATCCCGAAAATTTGGTCATAGATGAATCACAAGCTGTTTCGGATCGTCCTTGTCGCGGTATTCCTCGAAGCTTACCAGCGCCGAGGTCCGGAATGGGAAGTATAAGCGGAATACCTTGTCGAATTTGACCACGCGCGCCAACTCCTTGCGCGACAGTCCCTCGTTCATGGAATCGTAGATGATCAGTTCCGGACCCATCAGCATGGCTCGCACGAATCCGACCAGTCGCTTTTCGTATAGCGACAACTGATCGGGCAGCTTGAGCAACAGTTCGGACACGGCGTTCTCGTCTTGCACGCCGCACTGGACAAGCAACTGCGCCACGTGATCTTCAGGCTTGCCGGCGATTTCGATGCCATGATACTGCACCGGCAGGATGATGTTCTCCCACACCCGCAGGTTGCTGATCAAGCCGCCGTTGTGCGGCACGATGGCCACACCGGGCTGCTCGCCCAGATTCTGGAGCAGCGCGGATCGCTGGGATTCGGAACGGAC
>JAJXUF010000218.1 GCA_021783175.1 Pseudomonadota bacterium | reverse complement strand
TGCTTTCCGCCAGTGTGCGCAGCATGCTGCAGCACGCCGTATCGGACCAAGCCGCACCCAAACTGGCCTTCGCCTCGCAGCAGGAAGCCCAGCTGTGGCTGGACGACATGTCGCAACGTCTGGCCACACGCATCCCGGATGCGGCATACCGGTTCGATTTATTGAGTACGGTACATTACGAAGCAACCCGCGCCGGTTTGGATCCGCATTTGGTCCTGGGCCTGATCGAAGTGGAAAGCGGATTCAGGAAATATGCAGTTTCAAAGTCGGGCGCACGCGGCTACATGCAGGTGATGCCGTTCTGGACAAAAACGATAGGCTCGGGCGACCAGGATCTATTCCACCTGCGCACCAACCTGCGCTATGGCTGCACGATCCTGCGCTACTATCTGGATATGGAAAAAGGCGATCTGTTTCGTGCCTTGGGACGCTATAACGGCAGCCTGGGAAAGCCGGAGTACCCCAACATGGTAAAAGCGGCTTGGCACAATCACTGGAGCAGACCGCAGCAAAACAGCAGTCGCCACACCAGTTGACGTCTGCTACTTCCTGACCGTCTTGCTTTTGATATAAGACTCTACGCTGGTCCGCGTCACCATTCCTTGCTGATAACTCACCAGCTTGCCTGTCGGATCGTACAGATAGGAGGTCGGTAGCGCCTCTACTTCGCCGACCTGCGCCGCAAGGTCGTAATCGCCCAAAACGATGGGATAACTGATTTTCTTCTTCGCAACAAACTCGACCACCGAATCTTTGGTTGAGTCCAGCGCGACTCCGATGACCGCCAGATCCTTATTCCTGTGAGCTTCATAGAGCGCAATGAGGTCGGGAATCTCCTCCAGACAGGGCGGACACCAGGTTGCCCAGAAATTGACCAGCACCCACTTGCCACGGTAATCCTGCAAGCGTTGCTCCTGTCCTTTCATATCCTTGAATACAAAAGATTCCGCTGAAGCGGCAGTTGCCGACATCAGCAGTATTGCAGTACACAGCAGGCGCAGGATGGCAGGCATCAATGCTCCACCTTTTGGTCGTGCCCATCATCCTCCGATTCACCGTCGTCCCCGCCATGCTTGCCTTCCGCAGCGTGCGACCAGTACAGGGCCAATGCGATGAGCGCGATGCTGGCCCCCATGTAGACCAGGTCGATCGGTTGCGAGACATGCATATTGATCGCTTCCTCGAACAGGGTCACGATCATGATCATCAGGATGACCTTCGCCAGACGCGACTTGAGATCATCCAGGCTGTTGATCACCAATATCTTGCTGGATGCCTTGCTACCGTGTGCCTGGTCGATATCGCTGATGAACAGTTCATACAAACCCAGGGAAAAGATCAACAGCACCACCGCCAGCAGATAACCGTCGACCACTTCAACAATGTGTGAAACCGTGCTGTCGTGCAATGCCTTGCGCGCCTCATCCGCCATGCCGGCATCGGCATAGTGGAAAGTATGTTGCACCAGCAACACCACATCCACGGTGGCCATATAGAAAATGGCAAAACTTGCAAACAAACTGCCCAGTACCGCCAGGAAAATCACGAAGCGGCTGTTCCACAGCGTGCCTTCGAGCAGGTTTTCGATAAATTTCATTTCAACTCCCAATGTGGCTTGCCAAACAAATTTCGGGCGGCGCGCATTAAAGCCCAAAAGCGGACGGGCGGCAATACGCTATGCGTTCTTATTCCATATATCGTGCAAGGTCATGCCCTTGGGCTCGTTCATGCGCTTTTCAAGCGAAGTGAACCAGGCTTTAATGTCGCCATCTCCGGCATGTTTCGGCAGTGTCGCCGCATCCAGCAGGAAGATTTTCAGCAGTTCGCCCAGCTCCACCGCTTCCGGTGCTCGCACCATACTCCAACCCAGCCCAGAGAGCTTGCCCACGATCCTGGCCTTGACGAGCTTGTCCAGAATGCGCTCCACGTCGTCGTAACCGATATGCAGATGCCGGGATAATCCGGGGAGAGTTTGCACTTCGCCCCTGTTCAGTCCTTTG
The DNA here is from genome assembly GCA_021783175.1 of Pseudomonadota bacterium. The sequence goes on along the minus strand of JAJXUF010000218.1, from coordinate 2,849 downwards.
TGCATCAGTTTGAGTATACCCACCGCATAATAGAGTTTGGCAGCCTGATCCAGCCGCAACGAATGCGTGCTGCGCCAGTGCGAAAGCGAAGCAGTGATGATCGCGCCGAACAATACAGTGAGCCAGGAAAAATACACCCACATCAGAAAGATCGGGACGCTGGCGAACGCTCCATATACCAGCTTGTAAGTGGGAAAGTGCGAGATATAGAAGGCAAATGCGCGGTTCATCGACTCGAATGCCACCGACGCGATCAGGCCACCGATGATGGCGTGGCCCATCGGCACATAGCGATTGGGCACGACGCGGAACAGCAAAGTGAACGCTGCCGTCGTCAGCACGAGCGGAACGAGCTTGATCGCATCCATGCCCAGCGAGGGAATCCGCTGCGCGTACTCCGCGGAGAATCCGACCAGCCAGGACGTCAGCGACAGACTGCCGCCAACCAGCAGCGGCGCCAGCGTCAATACTGCCCAATACACCAAGACCCGTTGCAGCAGACTGCGCGGACGCGATACGCGCCAGATCATGTTGAATGCGTTGTCGATCGTCAGCATCAACAGCATGGCGGTCACGGCAAGGAAGACGATACCTACCGCCGTCAGGCGCGAAGCACTCTCTGCAAATTGCGCCATGTAGCCAGTGATGATCCGCCCCCCGGTCTCCGGCACCATGTTCATCAGGATGTATTCCTTGAGCGGCGTGGAGAATTCGCTGAATACCGGAAATGCCGAGAACAGGGTCAGCGCGATGGTGATCAAAGGGACCACCGACAGCAGCGTGGTGAATGTCAGGCTGGCAGCCATTTGGGTGCAGCGATCTTCCTGCAGACGCACCGTGACATAGCGCAGAAAACGGAAGGAATCGACGACACCGAAGTTTGGAAGCTTGAAATTCGGAAGTTTCATATACCCGGAATACTGAAATACAATGGTGCACATGATACCCGACAAAACTTCCCCGCAAGAAACAGCCCGAGCCGCGCGTCAGCTGTTGCGCGCTCATCGCTATGGCGCGCTCTGCACATTGTCAAAAAAATTCGACGGGTATCCATTCGGCTCCATCACCCCCTATCTGGTGGATCACGATGGCAGCCTGCTCATTCTCATCAGCACACTGGCGGAACATACAAAGAATATCCGGAACGATCCGCGCGTCAGCCTGATCACGCACAATCAGGAAGACCCGCATATCCAGACACAGGGTCGCATTACTGTGGTCGGCACAGCCACCCTGATTGCGGAGCGCGAACAGGCAGGCAAACGCTATTTACGCTATTTCCCCGAGGCGCAGACCTATTTCGCCATGCACGATTTTTCGTTCTACCGCATCGTGCCGCTCGCGTTGCGCCATATCGGCGGTTTCGGCGACATCCACTGGATCAAGGCCGAAACATACCGGATTCCGCCCTGCACGCTAGCAGCAGAAGAAGACGTGTTGCTCCAAAAAATCAATGCCGAACGTTCAACCGCGCTCGGGCAGGTGATTGGCATAGACTGCGACGGCTTCGACCTGCGTCTCAACGAGCGAACAGAGCGCCGCAACTTCCCCGCATTGGCGCTCGACAGCGCCCAGGCACTTGCGCTTCTGCAAAAATGAAAGGGCATCGCGAACGATGCCCCGTGCAAAACCGTCCTAATCGCTGAACTATCCGCGCACGCCCCTGAGTTGCACAGATTGTTGAATGGATCCGGGCGGCGTCTCGGTTACGGCATCTTGCTTCACATTTGCTTTCGGATCGGCATTAGCCGGAGCGGTGTTGATCCTGGCTTTGGCTTTCTTGCCCCGCACCGACTTGGCGTTTGCGTCGGTCGGCGGCACGGTACGAGCGATCGGCTCCTTGTTCAGTGACGGTTCCGCAGGTGCATGCGGCTCAGCGGCATGCGCATTGCCGTGCAGCATCACCCCGAGTATCGCCAAACCAACCTTGCGTTTCATTTCAACTCTCCTGCAACCAAGCCTCTAAATTTGAGGATGCGCCCGTTCCAATCCGGTGTCCAGTTTATTCAATGCATTCAGGTAGGCCTTGGCGGACGCCACCACGATATCGGTGTCCGCGCCCTGCCCGTTGACCACGCGCCCCCCCTTGGACAAGCGCACCGTCACTTCGCCCTGCGCATCGGTGCCGCTGGTGATGTTGTTCACCGAGTACAACTGCAGTTCGGTTCCGCTAGCCACAATTTTTTCGATGGCCTTGAATGTCGCATCCACCGGCCCGCCGCCTTGCGCATCGGCCTGATGCTCTTTGCCGCCAACGCTCATAACAACACGCGCCACCGGCGGCACCCCGGTTTCGGAATGCGCGCCCATCGCCACCAGTCGATAATGCTCGCTTACTTGCATGGCTTCCTCGTCGCTGACCAATGCTTGCAAGTCTTCATCGAAAATCTCGTGCTTCTTGTCGGCCAGATCCTTGAAACGCGCAAATGCCGCGTTCACGGCTTCTTCCCCGTCCAGCACGATACCCAATTCCTGCAGGCGCGAACGGAAGGCCGCCCGACCCGAGTGTTTGCCCATCACCATCTTGTTCGCGCCCCAACCCACATCCTCGGCACGCATGATCTCGTAGGTTTCGCGGTGCTTGAGCACGCCGTCCTGATGGATGCCGGACTCATGCGCGAACGCATTGGCGCCGACGATGGCCTTGTTCGGTTGCACCGGATAACCGGTGATGCTGGAGACCAGTTTGGAAGTCGGCACGATCTGCGTGGTGTCGATACGCGTGTCGCAGGTAAAAATGTCACGGCGCGTCTTCACCGCCATCACCACTTCCTCCAGCGAAGCATTACCCGCACGTTCGCCCAGGCCGTTGATGGTGCATTCCAGCTGGCGCGCGCCGTTCATCACCG
>JAJXUF010000217.1 GCA_021783175.1 Pseudomonadota bacterium | reverse complement strand
GCGCAGGGCGAGGCGGATGCGCTGGTGAAGCCCCATCCTTTATATGCGGCATTGGGTTTGGATGCCGCGAGCCGGCAAGCGGCATACCGGGAACTGTTCCGCTATGAGCTGGATCCGGGGTTGGTTGACGAGATCCGGCGCGCCACGAATGGCAATTTCGCTCTGGGTAATGAACGCTTCGCGGCGCAGGTATCCGAGGCGTTGGGAAGGCGGGTGGTGCCCGGAAGGCCAGGGCGTCTGCGTAAGATGCCGGAACAGATGTCAGGCGAACGGTTTAAGGAAGAAACGATTGAACTCTGATTTTTGAGGAATTGGCAGGTTTTACGACGAATGATTAAACGATATACTTGTATATCGTTTAAAAGGAGTAACGCGATGCTCGCAATTCGATTACCCGAAGAGATTGAGTCTCGGCTTGAGGCCTTGGCAAAAGCGACAGGCAGAACCAAAACGTTTTACGCACGTGAAGCGATTATTGAACACTTGGCTGATCTGGAAGATTTGTATATGGCTGAACAGGTCGTGCGCCGTATTCGGAGTGGTGAAGAAAAAACCTCTACCTTAGACGACGTGGGGGCAAGGCTTGGGCTGGCAGATTGAAATCTCGGATACAGCCGAAAAACAGCTGGCCAAGATGGATCGGCCAGTTGCCCAACGAATCACGACCTTCTTGCGTGAAAGGGTTGCGGCCCTGACTGATCCGCGGAGCATAGGTGATGCGCTAAAGGGGAGTGAATTGGGCGATTTCTGGCGCTACCGAGTGGGCGACTGGCGCATAATTTGTGAACTCAAAGACGATCAAATATTGGTCACGGTACTGAAAATCGGTAATCGCCGGGAAGTGTACCGCTGAGCAGTCGTTTCAGAGGCTTGTAATTTATGGCGTGCTGTACTGCCAATAGCGGCGGTGTGACGGGCGATATTCCGATGTCGCCACGCCAGTTTCGTTAAATCTCAGCTTGATGAGCCCGCTGCTATCGCTGCGCAGGATGCGGGCATCCTGCTTCCGGAATTGGGCGACGAACTGCGGATGACGCTCAACACAGCAGGGATTTTGGGTTCAAAATTAAAGGCTCTTTCACCGTTAAGTGTTGGCGGTAGCCTGTCGCAGGTCGGCAATACTTTGCCGACACGCGGTATGGGCGCCGTCCGTTGTGTCGGCAAAGTATTGCCGACCTACGACAAGCCTGCGATGCCAGGGGCTTTGCGAGGAACAACAACTAACGGTGAAAGAGTCATATTTAAAGTAAGCATTCCACGCCTCCAGTAAATCGTGGGCACCAAGGCGGTCAATTTGGCAATTTCAGCACGGCTGAATCCCCCACTACTTTGCAAACGCACGTGTCAATCGAGTGCCGCCAGCGCCGCCTCTGGGGCTTTGTCCAATATCTTGAGCAGCGCTTTGGCGGCACCAGTCGGGCAGCGTTTGCCTTGTTCCCAGTTGCGGATGGTGTCGAGCGAAACGTCGATCCGCTGTGAAAACGCCGCCTGGCTAAGCCCAAGACGTTTTCTGACCCGGCGTGCGAATTTCGCTGCGTCCTGCATGGCTTCAGCCTCGTCGGCCGCTTGGTGCGAGGCGATGTCCGGCTCGGTGGTGGCGTCCACACGGGCAGTGTCAATCCGCCCTGAAGCCAAGGTGGCCGGGATGGCAGGGTTAATTGTCGCGCGTACTGTCTTCATAGTATTTGACCTCTCGTTGGTTGGCTTTGCGCGCCGAGACGATCCGCATGGCATCGTGACGTGGTGTGTAGACCACTACGAACAGGCGTTTCTCGATCATCCCCATGAGTTGGTAGCGATCTTCGCCATAACTGTGCCGAGTGTCGGCATGAACGATTCGGCTGGGATCGAAAAATGCTCGTGCGGCGTAGGCGAAATCAAATCCGCGTTGTGTAAAGCACACTACGCTTTTGGCTTCATCCCATTCAAAATTCATAAAAGAGTGTAGTCCATTGAGCTATACCCATCAAGATGAGCTTTCGAGCCGGGTTGATTCTGGTTGGGTGAGGTCAGAGGTGCGGCAAATATTCCGTCACGATCTGTTCAACCACATCAGCCTGCAGGGTGTCCCGTGATCTTTTCATGGGATCGCGGGTAGGTTGGGCAGCCAGCCACCGTTTGAACTTGGCAAACTGTATCGGCGCTATGGTGGTCATTCTGGCCATGTCCCCGGATGGGGAAATAATCATGGCACTGAAACGCGGGGCGTTGAGCAGTTCCGCCGCTCTTTCTGCCTGCATCACCCAGAAATCGTCCTCGGCATCCGTGATACGCAGGGGGTGGGGATCGCCTTCCGCCGACTCGCGGCGAATAACGTCCACCTCGAAACCCTTGTCGTTGACTGCGGTGTACAACTGGTCGCGCCGGAGCCTGAAGGTGGGGTCAACCTTCCTCAATAGCCCTAGCATGGAGTGTCCGGCAGCTTCCATCGTGATTGAGAACTGGATGCGCTTCCGCGTATCCCACAGCAGATCGATGTCCTTGGTTGCCAGGACATCTCCGGATTCGATGCGAACGCCGGCCGCGGCCTCGTAGGCATAGAGCGCATGTGTCCCGATCACCGTGAAGTGCTCTGCAATCCGGGCACGATCGATCATGTTCAGAATATCGACCAGAATTTGTGGCGCTCGCCCCACGAACAATGCCCGGTTCAGCCGCTTGTGAACGCCAAGCTGGGCGGCAAGGCTTTTGACCCGGCTTTCTGAACTGGCTTTGCGCTCGGTGAATTTACCGTAAATGTTCTCGGTTTCCGGAGATCTCGGGCCCAGGCTTTTTTGTGAGTTGGAAGGGGCGGTCCGGATGAGATAGTCCGTTTTCCCTTGGGGCTTCCAGTACATGCCGCCCCGTACTTCGGCGGATTCTTTCACCGAATGCTCCCATTCGGTGAAGGTGGACAGGGTGTCCATATACTGCCGTCTGGCGTCCCCTCCAATTTCATGCGCCCCGACGTTTTTCCGTATATTTTTCATGTTCTATGTTATATACGGAAATCGCATATATAACAATGAATTATATAGTTGTAAATTAAGATGCCTTGTTTATGGTGAATGCCTTACGGCTTAACAATGGGTCCTTATTGATCCGGCCAAATGAAGTTTGAAGTTTTCTGATTTTCATGCGGCGTATTTCACGCGTGGACTTTGACAGCTCCCTGATGAAGCTCGCAAATCCATGGAGCCATAAACATAACATATGCTTTACCTTAAACCGGTGTTGAGATAAAGTTTATGTAATGTCTAAATCGTCGTTAGCCCTCGACTTCTTGCCTCCAGAGGTGTCTGCTTCACTGCAAGCCCTCGGGGAGCAGCTTGCGTTGGCGCGCCTGCGACGCAAGGAGTCCCAGAAGCAATGGGCCGGCCGCCTGGGGGTGTCGATCCCTACCTTGATTCGCCTGGAAAAAGGTGACCCTACCGTTCGCATAGGGGTGTATGCCACTGCGCTTTGGCTGCTTGGGCTATCAGGCGGTCTCGCGGAACTCGCTGAGCCGGGCAAGGATGTGCGCGCCCTGGAGGCCGATGTCCGTCATGCCGTCCGGCTACGCGCCAAGAGGGCGCGGACCGCCCGGGCAGCCCAGCGCGGCAAGGTGGAGAAGCCCTGATGCGAGAACGCGCTATGCTCCCCGACACGCTCTATCTCTGGCACCTTGGCAACCCGGAAGCCCCCTCTCTGGTTGGCGAACTTAACCTGGTCATGAATCGTCGTGGCGTCTCGTTGCGCTATGCGGAGGGCTGGCTCAAGCATGGGTTTCCTCTCAGCGAGGATCTGCCGCTCAATGACATCGAGCATTTCCCCCGGGAAAAGGACACGGCCGCTGGCGCGGTCGATGACGCCAGGCCGGATAGGTGGGGCGAGCGCGTGATTCGCCTGCTCGATCGTCCGCCCAGGCTCTCCCTTCTTGAGTTCCTGTATTACGCCGGCGACGACCGCTTTGGCGCTCTGGGGGTTTCCACGTCGCGGGATGACTATCAGCCGCGAGAAATCGGACCGCTGCCCAGGCTGGTTGAGGTCGACGCTGTACACGATGTGGTGCGCCGGGTTTTGGCCAATGAACCTGTCGACGCGCGCCAGAAGCGGCTGATTGCGCCGGGTGTCACGATGGGCGGCGCCCGGCCGAAGGCCTTGTTCCAATTCGAAGGGGATGAGTGGATTCTCAAGTTCGCGGAGGACGACCGGCTTGCCGAGCCCCTGATCGAGCACGCAGCCATGACGCTGGCCGCAAGCGCAGGCATCACAGTTGCTAGCACGCGGATCATTCCGCTCAAGAATGGCGTTGCCGTGGCCATCCGCCGATTCGACCGTGTGGCAGGCGCCCGGCTGCATGCGCTGTCCGCTAGCGTTGCCCTGAAGGCTGCGGGCGCAGAGTTGTCCTATCCGAACCTGGCGCTACTTCTCAGGCGCCGTGGTGCGGTTGATGGCAACCTGGCTCAGATGCACGAGCTTTTCCGGCGGCTGGTGTTCAATATCCTCATTGACAACACCGACGACCACGAAAAGAACCACGTTCTATTGGTCATGCCGAATCAGCAATATGTCCTGGCACCCGCCTTCGACGTTCTGCCCATCGGACAATCGCTGGGCTACCAGGCATTGGTGGTCGGAGCGCGGGGAGCGGAGTCGTCCATCGAGAACGCGCTGACGGCAGCCGCCCAGTATTGGCTGACACCGCAAGCCGCTCTGGCGGAAGCGCGCCGTGTTGCGCGGGTGGTCGATGGCTGGCGTGCGCACTTCGCCGCATTGGGGGTTGGCGACGCGGTTGTCGACGAACTGGCCTACCACATCGACCGGCCTTTTCTTCTAAAGCAGCGCCAGACCCTCTGAACTGCTTCATAGCTGTGGGTTGGTGATCAACCTTCCTCGAACTTCATAGCGCGCCACTCT
>JAJXUF010000216.1 GCA_021783175.1 Pseudomonadota bacterium | reverse complement strand
CTTCAAGAAAGGAACCCTTGATTCTGTCCTGGAAACAATGACCCGTTGTGCAGTCAGGTAGCCCAGGATTGTTTTGAGTGCTCTGCTTTTAATGATCCCTTAATGCGCGATATCAAAATCTCCTTCCGTCAGCCTGACAGTCCGGCCCGGATCGCATTGTCAGACATTCGTCATTTCCCGTGCATGAAACAGTTAGAATAGCGTCCCCTTCAAGAAGGGAAGAAATAGCTCCGTATGCCCGAATCCTTACACCGAGTGCAACACCGAAACAGCATGAACATTGAAGAAAAAACACCCAAAATCGGCTTCGTATCGCTCGGTTGCCCCAAGGCAACGGTGGATTCGGAACACATCCTCACGCGCATGCGTGCCGAAGGTTATGTCATCACGCCGAGTTACCAGGAAGCCGACCTGGTTGTAGTGAATACCTGCGGCTTCATCGACAGCGCCGTGGCGGAATCACTGGAGGCTATCGGCGAAGCGTTGCAGGAGAACGGCAAGGTCATCGTCACCGGATGCCTCGGCGCCAAGGGCGACATCGTGCAAAAGACGCACCCCAAAGTGCTTTCCGTTACCGGGCCGCACGAGACCGATGCGGTGATGAACGCAGTACATCAGTACCTGCCCCGATTGCATGACCCCTATGTCGACCTGGTGCCTCCGCAAGGCGTGCGCCTCACGCCGCAGCACTTCGCCTATCTGAAGATATCCGAAGGCTGCAATCATCGTTGCACCTTCTGCATCATCCCCAGCCTGCGCGGCGACCTGGTGAGCCGACCGATCCATGAGGTCATGGACGAAGCGGAGAAACTGGTCGAGTCCGGCGTGAAGGAGCTGCTGATCATCTCGCAGGATACCTCGGCCTACGGCGTGGACGTGAAATACCGCACCGGCTTCTGGAACGGCAAGCCGCTGAAGACGCGCATGACGGAGCTGGCCGGTGCGCTCGGCAGCCTTGGCGTATGGACGCGCCTGCATTACGTCTATCCTTATCCCAGCGTAGACGAGGTCATTCCGCTGATGGCGGAGGGCAGGATATTGCCCTATCTCGACATCCCGTTCCAGCATGCCAACGAGCGCATCCTGAAACTGATGAAGCGTCCGGCCAGCAGCGAGAACGTGCTCAAGCGCATTCGGCAATGGCGCGACGTGTGCCCGGACATCATCCTGCGCAGTACTTTCATCGTCGGCTTCCCCGGCGAAACGGAAGAGGAATTCGAAGAGTTGCTCGACTTCATCGAAGAGGCTCAGCTGGATCGCGTTGGCGCTTTCAAGTATTCGCCGGTGGAAGGTGCGGCAGCGAATGCGCTGCCCGACCACGTCGATCCCGACGTCCAGGAAGATCGCCTTGCGCGCCTGATGTACCTGCAGGAAGAGATCAGCGCCGAGAAGCTGGCGAAGAAGGTTGGCCAGACCATGACAGTGTTGGTGGACGATGTGGATGAAAACGGATCGGTGGCGCGCAGCGCCGCCGATGCGCCGGAGATCGATGGTCTGGTGTACATCGACGGCCAAGAGCTGGAAGTCGGCGAGTTCGTCGCGGTACGGATCACCGATTCCGACGAACACGATCTGTGGGGTGAAGTGGTCTGAGCATGAGCGAGGAAAACCCCTGCCTGACTTGCGGCGCTTGTTGCGCTTATTTCCGGGTCTCGTTCTACTGGGGTGAGTCGAACGAAGCCCCCGGCGGCATTGTTCCCTCAGAACTGACCGAGCAGGTGCATCAACACCTGCTTTGCATGAAAGGGACCAACAATCATCCGCCGCGTTGCGTCGCCCTGCAGGGCGTGGTCGGCACAAAGGTCTCCTGTTCCATCTACGAGCAACGTCCCACGCCTTGCCGCGAGTTCAATGTGTATGAACTGGACGGCTCGCCGAACATGCGCTGCTTCAAGCTGCGCGGTATAACGCCTCCTGCTACAATCAAACCATGACGTTCTATGCTTTCGCTGCTATCGGTTTGGGTGCTGCCCTTGGTGCATGGATGCGCTGGGGGTTGGGTATATGGTTGAATCCCGCGGTGTCCGAACTGCCGCTGGGTACCTTGTCCGCAAACCTTATCGGCGGCTACCTAGTGGGATTGGCGGTCGCATTTTTCGTGCACTACCCCAGCCTGTCGCCGGAATGGCGCTTGTTCGCCATCACTGGTTTCCTTGGCGGGCTCACGACCTTTTCCACTTTCTCGGCTGAGACCGTCACGCTGCTGATGCGCGGGCAATATGCCTGGAGCATGGCGATCATTGCCGCGCACCTTGGCGGTTCGCTGCTGATGACGGTGTTCGGGATACAAACGTTCAAATGGTTACAGCAATAGGGAGAGAATATGCAATCCGTCGCGCTCAAATTCTACGTCAGCGAAAAACAGCATCACCATAATGAACTGATGCACGAATGGCTGCTGCGCCTCGCGCAACGCCTGGAAATACCCGGCGGCTCGGCCTTTCGCGCTATCGCCGGATACGGCAAGCACGGTCGCATGCGTGAAGAGACTTTCTTCGAACTTGCTGGAAATCTCGCCGTAGCGGTCGAATTCATCCTCGACATAAAGGATGCGGACAGATTGTTAGCCGCTATAGTTGCCGAGAAATTGCAACTGCACTACGTGCGTTACGCGGTGGAATCCGGCACGACGGGTATCTGATTACTTCTTTCCCTTGCCGGACAGCAAAGCTTCGATCTCAACCTCAGCCGCGATCCAGTATTCCATCGAACCAGCCTTGAAGCCGTTCTTCTCGGCGATAAAATAGGCTGCATCCTGAACCATTCTGTAGCGCTGTTCCGGCGTTGGTGCGGCAGTCACTTTGGCCGAGGCTGTTTTGGCGGGTGCGGCGGGTTTTTTCTCGGCTGCAGCGGGTTTGCTGACCGTTGTTGCCGGTTTCTTGGCTGTTGCGGTTTTGGTTGTCGTTGTTTTGGCGGCAACCTTTTTGGTGGTCGCCTTGGGGGTGGCCGCTGCAGCGGTTGTTTTCCCGGCGGCGGGCTTGGTTGCAGGTTTGGAGACGGCGGGTTTTTTTGCGGTGGTGGACTTTGCTGTGGCCATGATCGCTACCTTTCAAAAATTAAGTTCATTAGTTTTGGAAAATGAAGCTTGTAATTTTATGCATCTTCCTCGCTGCCAATTCTAAACACAAATGCCCGGCGGCCTGTGATTTATTTGTGTCAGAGGCAGAACACACCGCCTGGACAAGTCTGTGCCTGTTCGATGCGCATCAGGGTCGGCAGCAGATTCAACCCGGTATTTTCCTTCAATGTCACCGCTTGCTCTTTGAGGTCGTCCAGATCGATGCGGATGGGTGCGCCTGCCGCGGCCAGGGCGATCACGTTGCCGCTTTCGCAGGAAGGAAAGGCCAGCGCGCGCGCGTCGAATGCTTCGCGCAATTTTTCCAGGCTGGCGGCATAGCCGCGACTGCGTCCCAGCAGATTGACCGTGAGGATGCCGTTGTCGGTCAGTCGCGACCGGCACATCCGGTAGAACGGCAGCGTATCCAGTTCGCCGGGCCGCGCGTTCTCGTCGAAACCGTCAACCAGGATCAGGTCGTAAGTCTTGTCGTTCTCGGCGATGTATTTCGCGCCGTCGCCGATCACGACGTTCAGGCGCAGAGGATCGTCCGGCAGCTTGAAGAATTGCCTGGCCGCCGCCACCACGCGCGGCTCGATCTCCACCACGGTCAGTTTCGCCAGCGGGCAATTGCGGTAGATAAACTTGGTGAGCGACGCTGCGCCCAGCCCGATCAGCAGCACCTTGCGCGGGAAGCGCGTATCGTCGCGCATCAGCAGGCTCGCCATCATCTCCTTGGTGTATTCGAGCTCCAGATGCCAGGGCCGTGCGATACGCATCGCGCCCTGTACCCAGGTGGAACCGAAGTGCAAATAGCGGATGCCGGATTCTTCGCTGATATCGATGGAAAAACTCATTGTGTCGGGGGGGAGGAGGCTGAACGGGATAATTTTCTGAAAGCCTGGCGCGCCAGCGCAAGCAGCAGCTCAACCCCCAGCAGGACCGCGAGCGCCGCGCACGCGCCGAATACCAGCGCATCCTGGTTCAATGGAACGGCATAACTGTATTGTCCCATCGCTTCATCCAGCATCTCCTTGTCGCCGTGCAGCAGGACATGCAGCGCCTTCAGCGGCAGACTGGTCTGCAATGCAGCCATGTCGGCCTCGAAGCGCAGCTTGCGCGCGACCATCTTCGCGATGGCCAGACCCTCTTCCTGGAAAGGCTTGACCTCGCTGTTGCGGTGCAACTCGATCAGCTTGTCCAGATCGCCATTGAAGTATTTGTCGGCAATCTCCTGGTACGGCTGCAGATTGATACTTACCTCGCGCAGATGTGCGTCCACGCGCTTCTGGTATTGGTCGACGAAATTGGGGACCTGCAACCCGACCAGCAGCGAGATGCAGGCCAAGATGATCATCAGGTATCGGTAAAGCACTGCGGTCATGGTGTCACTTTGGCAACATGCGGTTCAGCAGCCAGCGCGCCCACTCGGTCACTTCCGTTGCGCTCATGCCCAGAGTGGCTTGTTGCCCGGCCAACTCGTCGCCCGCTGCACCGTGCAAGTGCACGGCCAGCAGTAGCGCCTCGTCCGCGTTCAATCCCTGCGCGATGAATGCGGCGATCATGCCGCTCAGCACATCGCCCATGCCGGCGCTGCTCATGCCGGGATTGCCGGTCTGGTTGATGTGAAACCTGCCGTCTTGCGTGGCGCACAAGCTGCCCGCGCCTTTCAGCACCACGCTGCCGTTCAGGCGTCTGGCGAGTTCGCGCACCGCAGCGGGGCGATCCTTCTGGATGTCTTCAGTGCTGCAAGCCAGCAGGTGCGCGGCCTCGCCGGGATGCGGCGTGAATACTGCCGGTGCCTTGCGGCCGTGCAGCATACTGCGCAGGTCGGGG
>JAJXUF010000215.1 GCA_021783175.1 Pseudomonadota bacterium | reverse complement strand
CAGGTGCTTTCGTCGTTCGCCCCGCCGCGATGGCACTCGTCGATGATGATGAAATCGAAAAAGTCCGGCGGGTATTCGCCGAAATAGAAAGCCCTCTCCTCCGTTCGTGGTGAGCCTGTCGAACCATGAGCGGAGGAACTCTGCCCGTCGGCCTGCGCGCCGTCCGTTCCTTCGACAGGCTCAGGACGAACGGAATCGGAAGGCTCTGCCCGCACCGGCCCGCTCATGAACGTCTGGAAAATCGTAAAGAACACGCTGCCGTTCTTCGGCACGCGCCCCTTCTTGCGAATATCATCCGGCGCAATGCGTACCAGCGCGTCTTCGGGAAAGGCGGAGAACGAGTTGTAAGCCTGATCGGCAAGGATGTTGCGGTCGGCAAGAAACAGGATGCGCGGCTGGCGAGCCCCGTCGCGCTTCAGGTTCCAGCGCGATTTGAACAGCTTCCACGCCAACTGGAATGCAATGAACGTCTTGCCCGTGCCCGTCGCCAGCGTCAGCAGAATGCGCTGCTGGTTATCGGCAATCGCTTCCAGCACATTGTTGATCGCGCTGTCCTGGTAGTAGCGCGAGCCCCACAGGCCGCCCCTGTCCTCGAACGGCACAGCAGCAAAGCGTTCGCGCCAGTCGTTCGCCTCGGCAAAGGTCAGGTTCCACAACTCCTGCGGAGAAGGATAGTCATCGACATCGCCTTCCGCCCCGCTCTGCATATCCACACCGTAAATACGCTGACCGTTAGTGGCGTAAGTGAAGCGTGCTCGCAGCTTGCCCGCATACGTCTTGGCCTGAGCCAGTCCCTCGGTGTGCGGCAAATCCCAGCGCTTTGCTTCGATCACCGCCAGCTTGTGGTTGCGATATACCAGCACATAGTCCGCAATCTCCGGCCTGCTGCGCTGCCCCGCACCCTGCAAACGCCCCTCGGTGATGCGGTATTCGCGCATAACCCGGCTGCCCTGAACTACGCCCCAGCCTGCGGCTTTCAGGACGGGGTCGATATGTTCGGCGCGGGTTTCGGCTTCGTTCATAGCATCAATTAAAGTAGGGGAATCAAAACCCAATCAAGAAATAAGTCAAGGCGCATAAATTGTAGTTAATTGTATTTTAATGACTTATTTTAACCGACCCAACCATGTCTGCCGCATATTCAAAACCCAGTTAAGAAACCTACGCCCAACTCGGCACATAGCCAGCCCTGGGATGTTCTGGGTCGGCAGGTTTAATAAGCTCCTCTTCCAATGCCTTTTTAATGACACTTGATGCCTGAGCTGCGTTCTTGGGATCAATGCCAAATCTCGCGCACAACGAAGCATTCTTCATCCGCTCCCCACTAAGAAATTTCAGCACTGCATGTTGGTAACAGGCACGGGTCCGCTCGTCTATTGTCATGTCGGCAAAAGTACGCGGCCCATAAAGAATGACCTGCATTGAAGCATCGCCTTGGCGAAACAATGGTGGAGGTAACTGGAACAATTCGACGGCTTCGATTACCTTATCGAGTCCGCTTCCCTGCTCTTCGCACATCTTCATTCGTCGCATCAGCTTTGCCAGAGCCTCATTTCGAGAACGTGGCGGCATATCGATCATCCGTTCAGGTTGTACAAGAGGCCGACCAGGATTCGTGATTTCAATACGGTCTTCAAACATCTCTATCTGCGGTCCCGTCCCGGACACAGTCATATCCTGATGAATTAGGGCATTGGCAACCAACTCTCGAATGGCCAGTTCCGGAAACAGGGGATGAGTCTCCCTCAATGCGGCCCCAATGTGCTCGTTTTGGGGCAGTAAATCATTAATATAGGTGACCAACCCCTCAAGACCGGTAGCATAGCCACGCTTGCCATCACGCCGATGCGTAACAGTTGCAGCTCGGTTCTTCCCCGCATATGCAACAAACCGGACGGCCTTGCGCGCCAACGCAGGTTCAAACTTTTCCAAATCAGTAGCAAATAAAATCGCCCCAAGATTTGTGATATTCCATTTTCCACCCACATCCTTCTTGATGAGCCGATCTGCTTCCAGCTTCTCAAAAATTCCGGTCCGATTGTCTGGCAACGGCTGCCCCGTCAATCGAAAATACTGCGCGTAATCGATCAGCTCCAAAACAACATCCCCGGAAGCATATTGGCGAGCGATGCCATGCTCCCAGCTATATGGGCGTAGACACTCGATAAGCTTTTGGTACCGCTCCGGATAATCTGTCAACTTGGGAGTGGCACTGCCGATACGAATATAAGCAATATTGTTAAAAGACACGGGGGAGGATGTCGCCGCCGGGATTTCGAGGATGACAACGCGACCGCTGGGATGATCCGTCACGCGAAAGCTGAAAGCGATACTTGGTTGCAGGCGTTGTGCCAGCCAGAGCTGGAAGACCTGATCTCCAACCTTATGTGTATCCGGAATAAATGTCGTCCCGACGACTGCATGAGTATCGTTGTCGATACCCCAGATCATATAGGCAAGATCCTTACCCTCGATTCGTGCAGCATTGGAGAGTGCAGAGCAGCGCACCCCAATCACATCGGGGTCGACATTATCCTTTTTGAATTCCAGCCACGACGTTTCCGCAGGCAAGGCACGCAAGTCATTTATCAGGTCAATATCTCGACTCTGTGTCATCCGTATCTCGCTCATTGCCAGCCGCTCCTGTCCGACGAGGCGGCCAGTTGGTCCAGCACAGCCCGCTCATGCGCATCGCCCCGCAACAGCAATGACTGACGGCGGCATTCCTCGGCAAAACCTGCGCGCCGGGTATCCGGCACCCAGATCGTGATTGGACGCAAACCGGCCTTGCGCATTGCCGCATGAGCCTTCCATCTATTCACTGTTGCCCCTTTTTCAAATTGACCGGTTAGCGCTAAAACACTTAGCTGATTGATTTTGCGAAGGATAACCCAAACCTGCCACGCCAGGCAGTTTTGCGCTAAAACACATCAGCCAACATGAATCTACTAGCCGTTTGCCCGTACGCCAAGCAGGACAGCCATCTTCAGCACATCACCTCGCAGACCACCGATTGACGGACATTCCGACGCATACCACCTGCAGATCGCCTATTGACGCCGCTGCGGGGCAGGCTGTTTTTTGAATGCCGAATCCGGCGGTGCCCAAGCCGGCTACAACGCCCCGCTGAACGCCTGATGCAGCAGCGACTTCTTCAGTTCGTCCAGGGCGGCGAGCTTGCGCTGGTAGAGGAATTCGAGGCGTTGGGTTTCTGGAACAAGCTCATCGAGTTTTTCGACGATCTTCTGCTGTTCATCCAGAGATGGGAACTTGAAACGCAAGTTAAGCTGTTTCGTAATTCCGATATATGCCCGCGTTGAACCATCCGCTGCACCATCTATTATTTGCTGCTGAAATTCCGAGCTCATGAAGTAGTAACGGATGAATCGGTTAAGCAGTTTGCTGTGGTCCTTGATGCGGTATGCGGTCACCTGCGGAGTCAGCATGATGTAATCATCTGCCGTACTCACGATAGCGGACCGACCTATGGTTCCCTTGTGCGAGATCAAAACATCACCGTCTTTTGCGAACCCCACTCGGAGAGAGTCCGCCAGCTTCCGTGAAATGAATTTGCAATGGACAGTATCAACATCGCCATTTACCAAGTCGGATGCCATGATGAACGGCACGCCTGATTCCGTGTAATCAGCGCGGGTCGGATGAATCTCGCCGTGATTTCCATCGAATGGTTTGACCAATATTCCTTCATCAACCGATTCACCAACGCTTTTTTCCACCCACCCCTCGCCGCGCTGGTTAAAGACGGATCGCAGGTGGCTTTCGAACAGGGCTCGGGCGTTTTGCAGGTTTTGTTCGGCGTTGGCTTTGGCGGTGGCGATGCCGTCAAACGCTGCGTCGAGAATGCTGACGATGCGCTGCTGTTCGGGGAGCGATGGGAAAGGAATCCCGACCTCTTTCAACTTGCCACCCGACAACTCTTTGAATGTTGCCCCACTACCAAGATCATTGAGCAAATCAACAATGCTGCTCAAGTAGTAATACAAAAACTTGAAGTGCAGAGGATCACTCGGCACCAGACCTTTGCAGCCCTGATTTGTTGCCATCGGTTCGGTATTGATAACCAAATGACCGATTGGTGCGCGTGATGACAGGATGACTGAGTATGGTGGCAGCATTCGGGCGGAGCTATTTTGTAGCCCCGCATCAGTGACCGTTCGCTCGGTTTCGCCAACGTATGGGCTATTGCGTTTTCCCATTTCGGCTGGCGTTATCCACTGATGCTGCCCACCCCAGTATTCCTTGGTGCCTGTCTTTGGCGTCCCGCCATTAACGACCTCGCAGACTTCGCCGATGGGTTTAATCTGCCACCCAGCCTTCATAGCAACGCCCTGATCTTCCCCAGCACTTCCGCGCTCTCCGCATCCAGCGCAGCGATCTCGTCCATGATGTCTTGCGGGCTGCGGTGCACCACGGCTTCGCCACCGTCCGGATTCTTTACTGACAGATCGAAAGTCGCGGGATCAATGCTCGCCGCATCCACGCTCCAGCTCTTGGGCGAATCGGCGAAGGTTTTTTGCAGCGCGATGAATTCGACGAGGTCGGCATCGTTGAGCGGGTTGGTCTTGCCCATGTTGCGGCCGGGATCGAGCTGGTAGTACCAGACTTTGCGCGTCGGTGCTCCTTTTTCGAAGAACAGCACAACGGTTTTTACGCCCGCCCCCTGGAAGGTGCCGCCGGGGCAATCAAGCACGGTGTGCAGGTTGCAGCTTTCGAGCAGGTGCTTGCGCAGGCTCACCGAGGCGTTGTCGGTGTTGCTGAGGAAGGTGTTCTTGATGACCACCGCGCCGCGTCCGCCCGCTTTCAGGAATTTGATGAAGTGCTGCAAAAACAGGAAGGCGGTTTCGCCGGTCTTGATGGGGAAGTTCTGTTGCACTTC
>JAJXUF010000051.1 GCA_021783175.1 Pseudomonadota bacterium | reverse complement strand
GGGTCGGTTCATGCATCATCGGTTCCGTCGATGAGTATGAACGTTTGCAGAAGCCGGGGCATATGTGGATGCCGCTGCTCGCGGGAGAGCACGTGAGCAGCGATGCGGCAGTAGTCGATGGCGAACCGGTATGGTGGCGGCATGTCACAGCGAAGACACTGGCGGCTGGTATGTTCGACTACTGGACAGTGCTGGCGCAACCGCGTCCGGAAATCGAGGCCTACTGTGGCGACTGGGTGCGCCAAAACCTGCGTGGTTACAGCGGCTGTATTAATTTCGAGACCATCGGCGGAACGATCATCGAAGCGCATCTTCGGTTTGCCGATCAGTGGCCGGATTTGTATGGACCTGGGTGGGTGCAGGCGGTTGTGGGACTCTATGCGCGCCGGGTATGGCAATTTGCCGATTCTGGTCGTCGCACCGGTTACAGCGTGGTTCTTTTCGGCGACCATGGCAAGAATTGCCGAATGGTCGATGGCGAGACCACGTCGGAACTTCTGAAACGCCCAAATATATCGAGCATTCAGTTTACATTCCATAACGACAAGCCAGCGGACAATCATGCAATGCCCCCTGGAGGATTCCGGCTCGCAATCGTAAACTGCTGGAATCTGCAGGCTGGTTTTGCGGCACGCGAACAATTGGCCAGACTTTTTCATTCCGCGTCACAATGAATGGTCGACCCTCCAATTCGCAGCAAGTCCGAGCAAGCAACGTCGACACGGAAGCGCAATAACTGCAGACAGCCGGTGAACTGTGACCCAGGCGCCAGTGCGGTGATGAATGTGCATTGCCAATGGTTTTCGCCCCTACGCTGCAGTGACGAGATCTGTTATGCCCCAGAATTCTTCAAGCATGCGAGTAATCGAAGTCTCGGCGCCGGGAGGGCCGGAGGTGCTGGTACTTGGATCTCGGCCGATCCCTACGCCCAGTGCCCGGGAGGTTCTGGTCAAGGTGTCAGCCGCCGGAATTAATCGACCGGATATCTTGCAACGGCGGGGTTTTTATCCTCCTCCCCCTGGAGCTTCCGATGTCCCCGGCTTGGAAATTGCGGGAACCATTGTTGCCGTCGGTCACGGCGTTTCAGAATGGCGCATCGGCGAACAGGTTTGCGCACTCGTGTCAGGAGGCGGTTATGCCGAGTATTGCATTGCACCTGCCGCCCAGTGCTTACCGATACCGCAAGGTCTTAGCCCCGCTGAAGCGGCATCCTTGCCGGAAACCTACTTCACAGTATGGAGCAACGTGTTTGATCGGGCGGCAATTCAACCCGGAGAAAGCCTCCTCGTCCAAGGTGGGGCCAGCGGAATAGGCGTGGCGGCAATTCAGATGGCGCATGCGTTCGGACATGATGTATATGCCACGGCGGGGACCCCAGAGAAATGCGCTACTTGCGAACGGCTGGGTGCAAATCGTGCCATTAATTATCGAACCGAGGATTTTGTTGAGTTAGTTAGAGAGCTCACCCATGGACGCGGAGTCGATGTAATTCTCGACATGGTGGGTGGGGACTACGCAATGCGCGAGTTGCGCGCGCTTGCCGACGATGGCCGTCTGGTCTTTATTTCCTATCTTGGTGGCCGCGAGGCTGTTATAGACATCGATGAAATTCTGCGGCGGCGGCTGACGCTAACTGGTTCTGCGTTGCGCAAACAGCCGATTGAGTTCAAGTCGGCGATCGCGCGGTCACTTCGCGAAAAAGTCTGGCCGTTGCTGGAGGCAGGTCAAATACGGCCAGTCTTGCATGCAACCCTGCCTTTGGTGAAGGCCGCGCAAGCTCACGCGCTGATGGAAAGCGGTGCGCATGTCGGCAAGATCGTGTTGACGGTTTCCCCGGAATAAGAGGAGAGCCAACTGCCGTCACGCACCATTAGGTGGCGCAGGTCGATTTCTGGCCAATCGCTCTTAGCTCCGCCGCGCTGAACCCTGGAATATGGCAACGTGGTAGTCCAGCTCGGCATGTCATCCGAAGTACTCATTTTGGTTCCCGCACGTGCCTCTGACAATTCCGCACAGCGCTGCATGTGAATAATCTGTACCACCTTCGGTCTGGAAAAGTGTTGTGTACGCCGATTTTGAAATGGTGTGGCCAAAGGGAAGGGACGTCTTGTGCTTATAGGCACTATTAGTTGTCGCCACGATGACCGAGATAGATTGGAGGCGTCTGCTAGCCACACCCCAGACCTCCCATCCGAGTCGCGTTACTTCTGGGTGTCCTAATGTTAAGGACACGGTCATCGTGTTCATGTGGAAAAAAGAACGTCACGACCGCCAAGAGCTTAGCGAATCGACACCACAGTAGCCTGGCCGCAAGACGGCTGCAGAGCGTCGCCGAGAAACGGCGGATCGTCGCGGAAACCGTTAAACCGGGTACTTCGGTCTCGGTGACGGCCCGGACCCAGGACGTCAATGTGAATCTCGTCTTTGGCTGGCGCAAGCTCTGCCATGCGACTGCTTGGGGCAACATCGCAACCGGCGCCGCCTGGCAGAGCACTGTCACCCGATCGGGACAAGACAACAAACCTGGACCACATTCATTAGAAATGTTTAGCCCTTGGGCGAAGCCTGAGAAATCGACATCTTGTGTGGGGCAGCGCGTTGGGGCGCTCGGCTGCTTGCGGCAAAAACAGATGGGCACAGCTCAGGTGCTTTCGCGCAGCGATCGGCGCAATATCTTGCCGACGTTGGTCTTGGGCAATTCGGTTCGAAACTCAATAAACTTCGGCACTTTGTAGCGGGTTAGGAACGTGTGGCAATGGTCGATAAGCATTTCTTCAGTAAGCCCCCGATCCTTTCTTACCACGAAGATTTTCACAGCTTCGCCGCTCGTATCATCGGGAACGCCAACAGCGCCAACTTCCAGAACGCCGGGATGCATCGCGACCACACTTTCCACCTCGGTCGGAAAAACCTTGAATCCGGATACGTTGATCATATCCTTCTTGCGGTCGACCAGCGTGACGAACCCGCGGCTGTCTATAACTGCAACGTCGCCGGTTGCGAGGAAACCGTCAGCCCCCAAAACCTTTGCAGTTTCTTCCGGCTGGTTCCAATAACCGGCCATAACCTGGGGACCGCGTACGCAAAGTTCACCCGGCTGGCCTGGCGGCAGCTCGTTCCCCTCGTCATCACGCACGCACACTTCGGTTGATGGAAGCGGCAATCCGATAGTGCCGTTGAACTCTCCCCCTACCACCGGATTGATCGTTACCGCTGGCGCTGTTTCGGTTAGTCCGTATGCTTGAACTAGGACGGTGCCAGTCGTTTGCCGCCAGCGTTCGGCGACGGCCTGTTGAACGGGCATGCCTCCGCCGAGGGTGAGCTTGAGATGACGGAAGTCGAGCCTCGCAAACTCCGGGTGATTGAGCAATGCATTGAAGAGAGTATTTACGCCAGTTATCGCCGTAAATGGGTACTTGCCGAGCTGTTTTACAAAGGTCGAAATATCACGCGGGTTTGTTATAAGAAGATTCGATGCACCGAATCTGATGAAGGTTAGGCAGTTAGCAGTAAGCGAAAAGATATGGTACAGAGGAAGTGCCGTAACAATCAGTTCCTGCCCCAGCTGGAAGGTGGACCTAATCCACGTGAAGGCTTGCTGCACGTTTGCCAGCATGTTCCGGTGAAGTAGCATCGCCCCTTTCGATACGCCGGTAGTTCCTCCCGTGTACTGCAGGAAGGCGATATCATCGGGCAGTACCTCAACTGCCGCAAGCCGCTTCGCCGAGCCTTGTTCTAGGGCATCTTTGAGCCGAATTGAGCCGGGTATCCGCCAGTGTGGTACGCTGCGCTTAACCATCCTCACCACAAAGTTGACGATGGCAGATCGCGGAAAATCCAGCAGATCGCCGATGCCTGTCACCAAGACGTGCTTCACCCGAGTAGCAGCTATAACCGGCTCCAGTACGTGCGCAAAATTTTCCAGGATCACGATTGCCCGTGCTCCCGAGTCGGTAAGTTGGTGTTCCAGTTCGCGCGGTGTGTACAGGGGGTTAACATTGACCACGGTCAGCCCAGCGCGAAGTGCACCGAAAATGCATACTGGATACTGAATAATATTTGGCATCATCAGCGCTATGCGATCACCTCGAGCCAGACCAAGCGTTGACTGGAGATAAGCTGCGAAGGCAGTTGAAAGTCTGTCCAAACCCTCGTAGGTCAGACTGCTACCAAGATTGAAATACGCTATGTGATCGCGAAATCTATTTACGCTTTCGCAAAACAGGTCGTTGAGCGAGCGATACGCGCCCAGTTCTGCATTAGAAGGGATGCCTGGGGGGTAATGTTCTAGCCAGATCTTCTGCATAATGTCGCGATTTAGAGTTGGGCAGGCATAAACTTTGTCGCACCCCGAACCGGCGTGGCGGCGGCATCTGACCTGGATTAATATTGTTTGCGCAAGCGGCCGCAGGGTCGATTGCGCACCGTAGTGGTCCGGCCGCCACAGGCTCCTCCTGCAAATGCTGCCGCACAACCGGAGTTTTGTCTATGGTTCCAGCGTCGCGCGCAGCAACGCTCACGGGAGCTTGGCGTCGTCTTAGGCTTTTGCCCGGCGGCCGGATATTATTCAGCCGGTTTCTCGGGTGGTGGGTACCTTATAGCGGTTCCATACGCCCCCGTGTTATCGCCCTTGCCCCGGGCTATGCCAGAGTCGAACTAAAGGACCGCCGGCGGGTGCGTAATCACCTGAACTCAATCCATGCCGTGGCGCTCGCGAACCTGGCCGAACTGGCAAGCGGTTTGGCGACGATCACGGCCCTGCCGCCAGGGGTGCGAGGCATTGTTACTCAGCTCTCTGTCGAGTACGTCAAAAAGGCGCGCGGCCTGCTAGTTGCGGAAAGTCGCTGTGAGATACCTAGGGTCGTTGACGAGGTCGACTGGTCCGTCCATGCGACCATAGTTGACTCCGCTGGCGACACCGTGGCGCACGCGACTGTCCATTGGCGGTTAGGTCCGGAAAAAGAGCGGGACGGAAACTCGTGACGACTTTTACAGTTCATGCCGGTTGCGAAGTGCCGCTGATCTGCGGTGCCATGTATCCTTGCAGCAATCCGGAACTTGTTGCCGCAGTGTCTGAGGCCGGTGCTCTCGGCATCGTTCAACCGGTTTCACTGACATTTGTTTACGGCCACGACTTTCGTGCCGGTCTGCGTGTGATCCGAAGCATGACCACGCGGCCGATTGGCATGAATGCGCTGATAGAGCAATCGTCCCGCCGCTATCTTTCACGCATGTCCCGGTGGATCGACATTGCGCTGGAAGAAGGCGTCCGTTTCTTTATTACTTCGCTGGGCAAGCCTGGCTGGGTAGTCGAGCGGGTGCACTCCGTCGGCGGCTTTGTCTATCATGACGTGACCGAACGCAAATGGGCTGACAAGGGACTCGAAGCCGGTGTGGACGGCCTGATTGCGGTGAACAACCGTGCAGGCGGGCATGCAGGAAACAGAGATTTGCGCACTCTATGGAAGGATTTGAGCCCGCTTGGTGTTCCGCTTATTTGTGCCGGGGGTATCGGCACCGAACGCGACTTCGTGGAAGCACTGCACATGGGATATGCCGGCGTGCAGATGGGGACCCGCTTCATCGCAACCGCGGAGTGCCAGGCTGGTACTGCATACAAAGCGGCGATTGTCGCTGCTGGCGAAGAAGACATTGTCATGAGCGAGCGTTTAACCGGTGTCCCGGTCGCAGTAATACGTACGCCCTACGTCGAACAAATCGGCCTGCGTGCCGGCCCGCTGGCACGCTGGATGTTGCGCGGTCGGCGGACGAAACACGTCATGCGCACGATCTATGTACTGCGCTCCTTGCGGCATCTGCGCGACTCCATACTTTCTGCGTCAGATAGCGGCAATTATTGGCAAGCGGGCAAGAGCGTGGCAGGTATTGACGCGGTCGAACCCGCTGGCGACATTGTGCGAAGATTCGCACGCGCTGCAAGCGATGCCCGGCTTACTGGCACACTTTCTGCATGATCCTTGCGTGACGCAACGGCGTGCCACCGCAGGGGTGATATGCAAGAGGATACGAAAAAAACAAGCAGCCTGTCGCTTGATAGCCTAGTGGCCGACGAATTCGATTTTTTGCGGGAAATCGGCCCTTCAGGCCTCGTGTTTGTTTCTGCGACTCCAATGAAGCCTGGCGATTCAATTCAATTGCGCCTTCCACGGGAATGCCCGGTACTCGAAACGACAGGGCTGGTCTCGTCCTGTCGACCGGAGAAGGGACATTTTGCCATAGGTGTTGATTTTGCGGATAAGGTTGATCGTTTTCAGGCGCGAATGGTTCAGCAGGTTTGCCACATTGAGCATTACCGCAAAGAGCTGCGCGAGCGTGAAGGCCGCGACCTTTCGCGGCAAGAAGCCGCACTCGAGTGGATTCGCAAGTTCGCCCATGATTTTCCCGCACTCGAAGAATTTCCCAGAGAGTAGGCATCGCTCGGCGGTGCATTGGGAGTTTTTGGATCTTGTCTGCGCTAGTTTCTGGTAAGTGAAGTAAATTGCGATGCTTCACCGCATTAACTTGTGTATCCCGCTGCTATATGAGTATGCTGACGCCGTACCACTGCCACTTATGTACGGTCGCCAACCGCGGTGCAATTTGAGTAACGCGAGTTGTCGCCGCGGATTCGTCGTGACATCGATGGGGGCTGCGCAGATCCTGTTCGTTGCTAAAGGCGGCTTCTCTCAATTCTCTCCAAGACAGAACTATTGCGGCAGACTAGAATGACTTCACTGCGCTGTCGGAGATAGCGATGACAGGAACAAATCACGATAGACGACAGTTCATCAAGATCTGCGCGGGTGTTGCGGGCGGACTTCTTGTTGGTGTCGGCTGGGAACCCGCGGTCGCTTCTGGTGTCGATTCGACAAGTCACGCTTGTTTCGAACCCAATGCCTGGGTCCGCATCGATGCGGATGACCGCGTTACGGTGATCGTGGACAAATCCGAGATGGGTCAGGGTGTGACAACCGCATTGCCCATGTTAGTGGCGGAGGAACTCGAGGTTGATCCCGCGGCGATTCATGTCGAGTTCGCCCTCGCGGATACCGCCAGATACGCCAATACCATTCTTCGACTACAGGCGACGGGTGGTAGCACCAGCGTAAGGGCATCTTGGAAACAACTGCGCGAAGCCGGCGCCGTGGCGCGGACTCTGCTAGTAGAGGCGGCAGCCCGTCTCTGGAATCTGTCTCCGGAACTCTGTCGCGCCGACAACGGATTCGTGACAGGTGCACATCCTGTGCAGCGCATCTCCTACGGGGCACTTTCCGCCAGTGCGGCCAAACTCAAAGCTCCACCCAAAGTCGCGCTGAAACCGGCACAAGCTTTCCGTGTCATAGGTGCCCGCATTCCACGGCTGGATACACCGTCCAAGGTCAATGGCAGCGCCCAATTCGGCATAGATGTGCGAGTACCCGGCATGCTATTTGCGGCGATCGCGCAGGCACCTGTCTTTGGGGGAAAGCTGTCGCGTGTGGACGACAGCCGTGCCAAGGTTATGCCTGGCGTCCGAGCGGTGGTTCCGCTAGGTGACGCTGTCGCCGTTGTTGCGGATACTTGGTGGCAGGCGCAAAGCGCGATTGGTTCGGTTATGTGCGAATGGAACGATGGAACTCACACGCAACTTTCGAGCGATTCCATCCGCAGTGAGTACCGGCAACTTGCGCTGACCACGGGGCGCAGTGTGCGCCACCAAGGAGATGCCGGGCGGGCGCTCGAACGAGCGGTGCATGTTTTGCGCGGCGAGTACGAACTACCGTTCCTCGCACATGCGACCATGGAGCCCATGAACTGTACTGCGGACGTGCGGTCTGATCGCTGCGAGCTATGGGTACCCACCCAGGCACAGTCCGGTGCGCAGGAGGTCGCCGCCGAGATTGCCGGGCTGCCACGTTCCGCGGTTGTTGTGCACACCACCTACCTGGGCGGCGGATTCGGCAGACGTAGTGAGCAGGATTTCGTGGCACAAGCCGTGCGCATCGCCCAAGCCGTAGGTCAACCGGTTCAGCTAATTTGGTCGCGCGAAGAAGACGTGCGCCATGACTACTATCGTCCAGCCACCTTTCATGTTATGCACGCGGGTCTCGATAAAACGGCAGACGTAGTAGCATGGACGCATCGTATTGTCGGTCCTTCGATAATGGCTCGCGTGGTGCCTGAGTTCGCACCAGCCCTTCTGCCCGGATGGTTACCATTACTGGCCCGCCGCGCAACGGCAGATGTTGCGGGCTATATTGCGGGTTTCCTAACTGATTCGTCTTCAGTGGAGGGCGCCGCCGACATTCCTTACGCCATTGATAACATTGCGATCGATTATGTGTGTCATGATTCCGGCGTACCGGTAGGCTTTTGGCGTTCGGTGGGCCATTCGCAGAACGCTTTTGTCGTCGAGAGTTTCATCGACGAGATCGCCAATACAGTTAAAGCTGACCCCTATGCTTTTCGCCGAAAACTGCTCGCAACCGCGCCGCGCCTGCAGGCTGTGCTGGACCTGGCCGCCGCGAAGTCAGGCTGGGGGAAACCGGCGGTCGCAGGCCGCTACCGCGGGATTGCAGCGCATTCGTCCTTCGGTAGTCATGTGGCTCAAGTTGTTGAGGTGTCAGTCACAGACGAGGGGCACGTACGAGTGCACCACGTAGTATGCGCCGTGGACTGCGGTATCGTTGTTAATCCCGCGATTGTCGAATCCCAGATGGAGAGTGCGGTTGTTTTTGGCCTAAGCGCGGCGCTTAAGGAAGAAGTTACCCTTTTACGCGGCAGAGTCCAGCAGCATAACTTCACCGATTATCCGGTTTTACGTATCGATGAAATGCCCACGGTAGATGTGCACATCGTTTCCAGCTCGGCCGAACCGGGTGGCGTGGGCGAGCCGGGCGTGCCCCCGATCGCGCCAGCGTTAACGAACGCCATATTCGCCGCCACTGGTCGGCGTATTCGACGTTTGCCGGTAATTCTCACGAAATTGGCGTAGCGCCACACGCCGAATTGATTGGTTTTGCCCTAAGGCGGGACCAAATCTTGTATACTGGTTCGTGTTCTGCGACAGTCCTTTCCAAGTCGCTTTCGATGGAGAAGTCATGCGTCCGCTGCACCTGCTTGCCATTTTGGACCGGGAATTCACTAGTGCCCGGGAAGGCCACCACACTCCCGTAATGCTATGGGGCCCCCCAGGGGTCGGGAAGTCGCAGATGGTTGCGCAAATCGCTGCCCGGCATGCCGTTCCCGTTGTCGATATCCGCCTGTCTCAGATGGAGCCCACAGACCTACGCGGCATACCCTTTCGCGTCGACGGACTGGTGGAATGGGCGATTCCGGCGATGCTTCCTGATGTCGTGCGCCATGGGCCAGCAGGGATATTGTTTCTGGATGAGATCACCTCGGCTGCGCCGACTGTTTCGGCGGCAGCTTATCAGCTCATACTCGATCGGCGCCTTGGCGCCTATCGAATACCGGATCAGTGGGCGATATTTGCCGCCGGCAATCGTCAAGGCGACCGCGGAGTGACCTACAGCATGCCGGCTCCGCTGGCGAATCGATTCTCGCATTTTGAAGTGGAGGCCCATCTGGATGATTGGGTTATTTGGGCCTACGCGAATGACATCGATGAGCGCGTCATCGCATTTTTGCGTTTTCGTCCGGAGCTGCTGTTTGATTTCAATGCCGCGCATAACCCGGTGGCATTTCCCAGTCCGCGTTCTTGGGAATTTGCCCATCGTGCGTTGCAGAAATTCGGCGATCAGCCGGATTTGTTACGCGGTGCCCTGCAGGCTTGTGTCGGTCCGGCGGCGGCTATTGAGTTGCAGGCTTTTGTCGACAATCTCGACAACTTGCCCGACATCGACGCAATCATTAGCGGCGAAACTGTGCCCGTGCCGCGCGAAACCGATCTGCAATATGCGGTGGCCACGGCACTCGTGGGAAGGGCGCTACGCGTGCGCGACACAGCGGACGAAAACCGTGTCTACGGCCACATTTTGGACTACGCGGGCCGTTTTCCGCAGCGCGAAATGGGAGTGATGCTCGTGTCCGACATGCAGCGGGCGGTAGGTCGCAAGTTGTTCTCGCTGCCCCAGTTCAGTAGCTGGGCGAAAAATATTGCGGACGTAATGCTGTTCGATATGTAAATTCGATGGCCGCGAAAAATGAAATCGAGACGAAGCTCGCGGCGGCGCGCGCGAGACTCATCTTAGACAAGCCATTTCTCGGTGCGCTGGTGCTGAGATTGCCAATGGTCCCGGGTGATCCCTCGTGGTGCAAGACGACGGCTACTGATGCGCGCAGCTTTTATTATAATCGTGACTACATCTCTGCCCTGAATCTGGAGCAAACGCAGTTCGTGCTCGCGCACGAAGCTTTGCACTGTGCATTGGCGCATTTCATGCGCCGTCAGCACCGTGTAAAACAGAGATGGGACTTGGCTTGCGATTACGCGGTCAACCCCCTGTTGATGGATGACGGTCTTTTGCCACCGCCCGGCACGCTCGTGCTTGATTGCTACGATGGCATGACCGCCGAGGAAATCTATCCCTGTATCCAGGAAAATGACGATCAGGAGCCGCTTGATCAGCATCTTTACGATGATGACGGGAAGGAAGGCAATGACTCGGGGCGCGGTGGCTCTGGTGATGACGGTGGGGCTAGTCATGTACCGCATGAAGCAAGCCCTGAAGAGGGCAAAGGCGCGTCGCCTGGGTCTGAACAAGGCGCGCGACAGCCGGAACCGCTGAATGAACACGAACGCGAGACGCTGGGCGTGCAATGGCGCCAGCGTCTCGCCGGGGCTGCTCAGCAGGCGATGCAGGCGGGAAGACTGAGTGCATCCATGGCGCGGCTAGTGGATCACTTACTGCAGCCGCAATTGCCGTGGCGTATGTTGCTTGCACGCTATATGAGCGCGACGGCGCGTGACGATTACAGTTTTATGCGTCCCTCGCGCAGGGAAGGACAGGCAATCCTGCCCAGTCTGCGCAGTAGTCAGGTCGAGCTGGCGGTCATACTCGATACCAGCGGATCGATTGGCGACAGTGAAATGCGCGAGTTTCTGGCCGAGGTCGATGCCCTCAAGGGCCAGCTGCGCGCCCGAATTACACTACATGCGTGCGACGACAAGATGAGCGAAGACGGTCCCTGGCGTTACGAGCCATGGGAGGAACTGACATTGCCGGAGGCATTGTCTGGGGGAGGCGGAACTAGCTTCGCCCCGGCCTTTGACTGGATAGAGCGGCAAGACCGCCAGCCTGACCTTTTGCTTTATTTCACCGACGCAGACGGCGAATTTCCCGAAAATCCCCCGGTTTTCCCCGTAATTTGGCTGGTAAAGGGCAAGGCTCCGGTACCTTGGGGCCAGCGCATTCAATTGAACTAAATTGCGGGCGCATTCGCGCCGCTCGGCGGAACCATGGAGCTCAGTGACCAGGATTTCTTGCGGCTGAATGTTCTGCTATCCAACCCCATTGAGGCGATTCGGGTGGATGAGCAGAACATGACCGTGTACGGTCTCTACGGGGACCAGGAAGCAAAGGTCAAACTTAACCCCACCGGCCGTGCTGAACAGTATTTGCGGTCGGTGCGCGAGCTGCTGTCCGGACACGTGCTGGGATCACCCGGCGGTTATCCGGCCTTCCTGCAGCGTTGGACGCGCATGGGTCAGGCGCGGGACGCGCGTCTTGCCGAATTGCTCATGCTGGGGGAGCCGGAGGCAGTGGTTGCGGTCGCCGGTGCCACTGGACTTACCGACGAGCTGGCCCGTCGTGCATGGTGGGCGCTGCCAACCGCGGATATCGCACGCTGCATGCTTGAACGTGAGTGCGTAGTAAATGGCCTTATGGGTAAGGTGCTTGCCGAATATTTGGTCGAGTACCTACCTTTCGAGACCGAGCCACTTCCCGTTATTGCGACCGTCCGCCTGGTGCTCCAACCTGGGCTTGTCGACGACGAGGTTCGGCGGCGTATTTGGGAGAAGGGGCGCCACAAGAACATTTATCAAATCGGTTTTCTAGAAGCGACGCCGGATGTACTTCCCGACCAAATGCCGGCGCGGGCGGACCTTGCTCAATACCTCAGTGTGCTGGAATCGCTAGCGCATGCGGGCAATGATTACGCCTTGCGCATGCTGCGACTTTTAGGCAAGTCCGGCCAGAGTTTCATGGCGGTGTCAGAGCGTATTTTGCGCAAACCTGGCACCCAGGAGGCCGCGATCTGTCTTATGAATGCCGTAGGTCGCTTTTTCCGCGGTGCGATGTCGCTGGATGAACCACCTCGCGACATGGACGCAGCCGTCGCGTCGGCCCACCAGCAGATTCGCGATGCGCTGCAGCCAGCACCGGATGATCGACCACTCGCAACAATGGTGCATTCGCTTTCATCTTTGCAACAGGAAATCATTGCGCTACTAGCTCTGGCGCAAGTGAGCGAGTCGCTTCTGGATCCGATCTTTTCTCACACTACAGCGGTTGGGACCGTCATGAATAAGAAGATGGAGCCGCTGGTAAGTTCTATCCTCAAGCAATACGCCGTACTGCGCGGCGAGGTCAGCGGCTAGGCGGTAGATTCTTCTTTGATGCTCGCCCTGAGACCCGTTTCCAGATCTGGGTAGCGGAGCGTAACGCCGAGCTCATCAAGCATTCGTCGATTGTCGATGCGTCGTGATTCGCTAAGATAGGAGAGCATTTCCGCGCTAAGGATCTGCGCTGCTTCGGCACGGCTAATCACTGGAGGACGTTGCAGGCCAAGCGCATCGGCAACCGCGTTGAAATAATCGGTCATTGTACCTGGGCTGCCATCACTGGCGTTATAGATGGCATCACCCGGGCCGTAGTCTGCAGCCGCGACACAAATCTGCGCTAGGTCATCGACATGTATGCGATTTGAGAATCCGCATTCACTCTGTTGCACCACCGGCCGGTGCGAGCGGATCGCATCCACGGGGAGCCGGCCCGGCCCATAGATACCCGGTACCCGCAAAATCACCACCGCAGCAGCATGTTGACGACCCCAGGCGCGCAAAATGTTCTCTGCGTCCAGGCGACGACGTGCGCGAGGCGTCTGCGGATCGACGGGCGAGTCCTCGGTTACCCACGCGCCATGCCGATCACCATAAACGCCTGTTGTGCTGATGTATACAATCTTCTGCGGTATTCTGGTTGCCCCGAGGATGTCGAGGAAAACACGCATTCGCCCATCAAGTTGTCCGCTCGCCGCAGGTGGCGCAAAGTAATAAAGCAGACAGTGCTCGATGTCGAGCGCCGCGAGCGATTTCGGATCGTCCAGATCAACATGAAGAGCCTCGATGCCGAGCGAGCGCAATTCCTCGAGGCTTTTGGAGTGGCGCGCCGTCGCGTAGACCAAGGCGTCGCGCATCCGCCACAGGGCCGCAACGCGTTTGCCAACATAGCCGCAGCCAACAATGATTACTTTGCGCATGCCTGAATCGATATGTATCTACGTGAGAGGCCTGTTGTACTACTCAGGTGCAGAAGGTCATCGCTGATCTTTATGCAATAATTGCCTGCTCCGGCATTTGCTGCCGCCGGAAGCGCGGCCAACCTCGTGCCGCCAAGCAAGACAAAGTCCACTTCTCTGTTTGTGTTTTCAGGCATCCAGGGTCTTGTAGTCTTTCGTGCAAGGGTATGCAAATTAATGGGTTTGTGGCCAGTATTCAGACACAGCCTAAGATCGCGCGCCCCAGATCGAATCGCAGTCGATTTTCAGTGTTCAATAATCAGCGACTTGCCTTCCTCCAGCGCCTTCTGACGGGCGTGCATATAACTGTCTATCTGTCGCTGGATGCGTGAAGACTCGTCATTAGTGACGGTAAAAGCATCATAGCTTGTCAGACCGGGTCCGGATCTCACCAGCACCTGTTTCAGAGTGCGGCCAGAAGGCGTCGGACAATCGATGGTCTGAATTCTGTCGACACGATCGACGTCCACGCTGGCCATGCCGGTTTGCCCGTTGCAGTCGGTGGTCTGAAATGTAATTTTGAACGGTTTGAGGGCGCTATCGGGATACGCCGTCAAACATACTAATGCAAACAACAGGCCGCACAACAAAGAAGGGATTTTCACGGCTAAATCCTCCTCAAAAAATGGCGTACGATGCCGGGTGTCGAGTGCCATTAATTTGTACGCGTCACTCGTATTGCTGTCAATTCGCCGATCGACAATTAAATCTGAAAGGCGTCAAACCTCAAGTTATCGCGACGGGGCAAAGCAGCTTATAATGCGCACAATCCCAAGTATTTCAGCCATCATTCGCGAACAGTGCTGCTAGCAGGTAGCCACATGCCATTGGAAGACAGCTGGAGAGAAGAAAAACAGTCGGCCTACCTTTACCAGATAATGGCAGGCGTTGAGGCCGATCCCGCTAAATCGGCGTTATTTTCCGGGTTGGCGCGGGAGGCCGGCAATCAGGCGGACGTTTGGCGGCGCAAGATTATCGAGAGTGGCAAAGAGGTTCCGGCGGAGTACAAACCTACTATTCGCGCCAGGCTTGTCGGCATGCTGATTCGCCGCCTGGGGCCGCGGCGGATACGACCGGTTCTTGCAGCCGTGAAGGTGCGCGGTATTTCCGTTTATGGAGGACCCGCGATCTCTGATGGTCACCCTATGCCCGCCTCGGTGGAGGAGGTTGGACACCGCCATGCGGGCATTGGCGGCGGCAATCTGCGTGCCGCCGTTTTCGGCATCAACGATGGCTTGGTGTCGAATACCAGTTTGATCATGGGTGTTGCCGGAGCAATGACAAATGCCAAGGTGATCCTGCTATCCGGCATTGCAGGTCTATTGGCGGGAGCATTCTCCATGGCAGCGGGCGAGTTCATTTCGGTGAGTTCCCAACGCGAGATGTACGAATACCAGATCGAGCTTGAACGCCGCGAACTGGAGGAGTATCCGGCAGAAGAGGCCGAGGAGCTGGCATTGATATATAACGCGCGTGGTCTTTCTCTAGACCATGCACGACGGGTGTCCCATGAGATGATCAGGGATCCGAAACAGGCGCTGAATGTGCTGGCACGCGAAGAACTTGGATTGAATCCCGATGATCTGGGTTCGGCGTGGGGCGCAGCCGTGTTTTCATTCGGCGCCTTCGCCACAGGTGGTTTCATACCTCTGTTGCCATTTATTTTGGGACTCCAAAAGTCTGCAGTGATGATCGCTGCAATTCTCGCCGCAGCGGGCTTATTTCTCGTTGGCGCTATGCTTAGTCTCTTCACCGGTCGACGCGCATGGCGCAGCGGATTGCGCATGG
The DNA here is from genome assembly GCA_021783175.1 of Pseudomonadota bacterium. The sequence goes on along the minus strand of JAJXUF010000051.1, from coordinate 5,844 downwards.
TCTTGATCGGAGGCGCAGCCGCTACAGCAACATTTTTGATTGGCAGATTACTGGGTGTTAGCCTGTCGTGAATTGGCAATAGAGCGGGTTTCGCGCTGAAATACTGACGTTAAGGTCTGGGGAAAGTCATCATGTCTAAAAATTTGAAAGAAAACCTTATTTCGCGCGGGCTGTGGACTCGCGCGCTTCATATGATCCTTTTCGCGATTACATATAGCATCGCCGGTACTGTCATGGCTGCCATCGTAGTTGTGCAGTTCCTATTTGTTTTATTCACCGGCCACCGTCTCCCGCGTCTTCTAAGTTTTGGCGAGGGTCTGGCCGTTTTTATCTATCAGGTGCTTCGTTTCCTTACTTTCAATACCGAAGACAAACCTTTTCCTTTCGGTAATTGGCCAGGTGAGTCTCCGCGCATCGAAGGCAGAAATTAATAGCGCGGGTTGGCGCGGTAGCCATTCCCGGCAGTGGAGTTTCTTGATGGCCAAAATGGCGGAAAAGCTTCCGATAAGAGGGTAAGGCGGTCGACTACCGCAAAATTCTGCGCAATGGCAGATGGCGGAGCCGGGTTGTCAAAATAATCTGCAAAAAGCGAGTCCGTTGATCTCCTGACGGTGATTTGACGCGTCCACCGGCGAACTTGGCTCTGGCTGACGCAGATTTGCGTGTTACTGGTCGTTTCTGTGACTTCGTGGATTGCATCCCAACCTATGTCGAAGGGAGGCGTGGTGAATGGAATTAAAGCAAGCTACGTGCCGATTCCCTCCAAGAATCAGCGTATTTCTTGGCATCAGCGGTTATCCAGCTCACATTCGACCGTTGGCAGCTGTCTTGGTTCGAAATCGCGTGCTGTTTCGGTACAAAAACGCACTTGCATGCGATCTCTGGACTGCATTCCGGTACTGCGGATGATCTGAACCAGATTTTTTTTTGCTGCCTCGATGGAAAGTCGACATTCGAGAGAACAACAAAGTGCGTTGTCTTAATCAAGTACATCTGAGCCTCCTAGCAGCAATGCCACTGCCGGCGTTGTGACACTTTTCCGGCGACTTCTTTTTCGCCGGATGCCATTGCAGCGCAACGCTGTCGATTTTGTCGACGTTGCGCTGGTTAATGCGAACAATCAGCGCTGGGGTAGTGCGAGGGCTAGGTGCGACTCGATCTCGCGGGCGGAATCTTTACCGGGGAGGGCCTGTCGAATGAATCTATCTTGTTCGACAGTGCCTAAACGGCAACGGACCGGGATTGGCCCAGACAGCCGGGGTGGTTGAAGGGTCTTGCGAGTCAATAGGATTCCTATGTTGCTAGCGACGCTGTGCAGTGTGGTGCTGTTGTTTGTAACGGTATTGATCCATTACGAGGTGTTGAGGATCACCTCATCTTTGATTAGTCGCCTCACCATACCTCCACGCCCGCGCCTTTTAGTCGTTATTTTCGCGGTATTTCTGGCTCACACGCTTGAAATATGGATCTACGCACTTGGCTACTACCTACTCAGTCACGATTTCGGTATGGGTAGATTAGGCCAGTTCGGTGGGATGTTCGGCTATCACTTTCGGGATTTTCTTTACTTTTCGACGATTACCTACACTTCGCTGGGTCTTGGTGATGTCTATCCGCTCGGGGATCTGCGGCTTATCGCTGGCAGCGAGGCCCTGACCGGCCTACTAATGATCGGGTGGTCCGCGTCGTTCACCTACCTTGCTATGGAGAAGTTCTGGTACTTGCATTCAAAGCGGCGTGACTGAACTGATTAATTGCTCGGCAACGTCGCTTTGTGCTATCGGATTGACGCCGCCAAGTTCTCGACGAATTCAAGCCCGTTTCCATCGGGATCGCGGCAAAAAATGGCGCGCCTTCCGGACTTGCTCCATGTGTAGGTCACCGCAGCCTGATCTAGAGCGGCGCGCAGGACATCGATGTCGCGGACGCCGATTGCAATGTGTCGATCGCGACCCGCATGAGCAGGGCGGCCGCTTATGGGGTCGGGGTTCGCCAACTCTAGCAGGTGGATTTGCTGCACGCCTGATTGAAGCCATGCACCGGGAAACCCCAGGTCTGGGCGATTGGAATCGACCACGAAACCGAGCACATCGCGATAAAAGCGCAATGCACGCTCGGTATTTAATACGAGCAGGCCTGCGTGCAGGATGGCGCAGTATTCCGGTTTGGACATCAAATCGATTCTCTCTGGATTGATATGCCGCGGTCGATTGCGGTCATGGCGGATCCTCTGCTGGCATGGACAGTGTGGTGGTTATCGTCCTATCGAGGGCGTCGAGGCGCGCTTCGCACTGCAGGGCGCCATGGTATTTGCCGTCGTGATAGAGAAACAACGCCGGCAGGTGAAATACCGAGAAATTGCGAGTCAAGCCCTGGTCGCGTTGGGCATCAACTTCAAAAACGGCAACATTGGCTCCGCCGTCGAGATATTCTCGCAGCAAGATCTTCCATCGGCGGCATGAGCTGCATCCGGAATAGCTGAAAAGGACGATGCTCGTACCAGACGTACGAGCCAGCGTACGATGAAAATCGAACTCGTCGAGAGTATTAATGTCTGCCATGGCGTGATACGTGCCGCGTCGCGCGCCAGTGTCCTACCCTTAAAACTGGAACAAAATTAAAAGGCGGAAGGGCATCGCGCTTGGGTATGAGCGCGCAACGCGCATCCGTGGTATAAAAGTTAACAGTAAAGAACACTTTGCGCCAATCTAATGATACGGCGGTTCAAAGGGACAACCAAACGACAGGGATTGCACGATATCACGCATACTGTACAGGACGAGGTATTCCAGCGTGGAATCGAGGAGGACTTATGCACAGTCTTTGTGCAACATACCTCCGCGCACCTTGTGGTGCAGGAATGCCAATTCGTCGGCAAAGCACGATTTCGAGCGATGGTTCAATCGCCTAATTCCGGAGGGGGTTCGTTATAAACGCTTGACAGCGAGGGTGCCGATGACATGCCCGCTCATGTCAAGGCGGCTTTGCCGGCAAACAATCTTGCGATTCCGGTAGTTGCGGGCCGTCTTGGCCTTAGCGCTTGGCAGGGTGTTTATCTGTGGGATCGCCGCCACCGCGGAAGTGCGCGGTCCATCTAGCTGCATATCGGACCCTAATAGACACTTTCCGTTCGATGGCTTGGCCAAGAATTGTCAGCGGCCGAGCATGCGTTTAGGATATTAATCCACACAACGCCGCGTCTGTGTCGTGGTGGGATTGTTGCTTGTCAATGCCGGAGGTGCAGCGATGAATAAGAATAAGGCAGAGTTGATCAGTGCCCCACCTATCCCGGAAGGCCGCCAGGCTGCGGTCGTCGGGGCGAAATCTGCCAACATACATGATCGTGTTTTCTCCTCGCGCCGCGTCTACGGTGCGGATCGTCGGTTGGTGCAATGGCTCCTTAAGGTCTTGGGCAATCCTGCTATTCACATTGTCCTCTGGAACGGTGAAGAGCTATCGGGTGGCGCCAACGCCTGCATTGCACGGGTTTACGTTAAGGATCGAGGCACCCTGTGGCGCCTCGCTGCCAATCCGGAACTCAATTTTGGGGATGATTTCAGCGCAGGGCGTATCGATGTCGAGGGCGATTTGGTGGAGTTTCTCGATAGCGTTTACCGCTCGGTCGCCAGTGGTCCTGCGGCCAATTTGCGGATTGGGCTTTTGGCCCGCTCGCGGCCGGCCCGACCAAATAGCCTGATGGGGTCGCGCGACAACATCCACCGGCACTACGATATCGGCAACGATTTCTATCGGATGTGGCTAGATGAACAAATGGTTTATACCTGCGCGTATTTTCCGACCCCCGGAGTGACGCTCGAGCAGGCGCAAATTGCCAAGATGGACCATGTGTGCCGAAAGCTTCGTTTGTCGCCCGGCGAGACGGTTGTCGAGGCGGGCTGCGGTTGGGGATCGCTCGCCCGGCACATGGCACGCCATTATGGCGTGACAGTAAAGGCCTACAATATTTCCCATGAACAGGTTGCCTATGCGCGCGAGCGGGCGAGCGAAGAGGGTCTCGAAGGACGCGTCGAATTCATTGAGGATGATTATCGCAATATTCGGGGAGAATTTGACGCTTTCGTGTCCGTGGGAATGCTTGAGCATGTTGGTGCCGATCATTATCGCGAGCTGGGCGATGTCATACACCGTTGTCTCAAGGAGAGTGGACACGGACTGATCCATTCTATCGGGCGCAGCATTTCGAAGCCCATGAACGCCTGGATCGAGAAGCGCATTTTTCCCGGAGCGTATCCTCCCACCCTCGCGGAGATGATGCAGATATTCGAGCCGTGGGAGTTCTCCGTACTCGATGTAGAAAATTTGCGCTTGCATTACGCCCGTACCCTGGAACACTGGCTATGGCGCTTCGAGAAGGTCGCAGACCGGATAGCGGCGATGTTCGACCAGGATTTCGTGCGCGCTTGGCGGCTCTATCTCGCTGGTTCCGTGGCCGGGTTCCGCGCAAGCGAGATGCAGTTGTTCCAGGTGCTCTTCGCCCCGCGTAACAACAACAACGTACCGTGGACGCGCGCGCATCTTTATCCGATGTCTGAAGACGGGGGACGCTAAGGGTGGAATCAAGCGAGGTCCTGATCATTGGCGGCGGGCCAGCGGGCTCGAGCTGCGCCTGGCAGCTTGCGCGCCACGGCGTCGATTGCCGTATCCTGGACGCCCAAGATTTCCCCCGCACTAAACTGTGTGCCGGTTGGATTACACCGGATGTAGTACGTGACCTGGAAATCGACATCACAACTTACCCACACCGGTTTCTCTCCTTTGAGCAACTTCACATCCGCCTTTTCGGCCTGAATTTCACACTCAACAGTCTGCAGCATTCAATCAGACGCTACGAGTTTGACGAATGGCTGCTTAAGAGGTCTGGCGTACCTGTGGCTACCCACAATGCCCGCGAACTCAGGAAGGACGGCGAGTATTACGTAGTCGATGACCAATACCGCGCGCGTTATTTGATTGGCGCCGGTGGTACTAAATGCCCCGTTTACCGCAGCTTTTTTCGTGCCGCCAACCCGCGCGCGAAAGAGTTGCAGACAGTGACGTTGGAACATGAATTTGCCTATGACTATGACGACTGCGACTGCCATCTCTGGTTTTTCGAAAAAGGTTTTCCGGGCTACTCCTGGTACGTGCCAAAGGCGCAGGCCTATTTGAACGTGGGGATCGGTGGTATGGCGAGCCAGCTCAAGAGACGCGACGAAGACATCTGGAGCCATTGGGAAAATCTGGTATCCCGGCTCAAGCAGACTGGAATGCTCGGTGATGTCGAGTTGGAACCCAAGGGCTACAGCTATTACCTCAGAACCGATGTACGCACACCGCGTATAGAGAATGCCATGATTGTTGGCGACGCAGCCGGTCTGGCAACTCGCGACATGTGTGAAGGAATTGGTCCGGCGGTGCGCAGCGGCCTTATGGCCGCCGACGCCATTTTGAATGGAGCGGAATATTCGCTGGAAAGCATTGCGCGTTATACCAGCGATCGCAGCCTTGTTTATCGTCCGCTCGAATTCATGTTCATCGAGCGCGAGCGTAAGCGGCTGGCGCGGGCAAGTGCTGAGACCTCCACCTAACCCACGCCGGGTTACGCCTTTTAATGTAAAGATACCGGCCTGACGGCAAAGCCCAACCGCATAGATGTTCACGACGCGGTGCCTGATTTCGCGCTATAATATGGGCCTGATTGTCATCCGGCATGTCTTCATGCAGACCGTCCCTGACTTGTTTTCTCATCGTAAATACTGGGCTGCCCGCTTTGGTATCGCCCCGGTCCTTCCTACGTCACGCAGCGAAATGGACGCGCTCGGCTGGGATGCCTGCGATGTGGTG
>JAJXUF010000050.1 GCA_021783175.1 Pseudomonadota bacterium | reverse complement strand
ACTATTATGGTGCGCGCGCCGCAGTTGTTCCGCCGACCTGGATAGAATCGGCAGTGTTGTCTGCGCGTGCCGGTATCGAGTTTCTGGACGGCCTGCAGTCGCACCCCAAAGTTCAGGAGAATCTGTTGCAGCTTGCGGATTTTTCTGCGGTATTGAACCGCGCCATTGACGCATTGCGTCAATATGCGGACTTTCTGGCCGGTGCTCCATCCGATGCTGCCGCGGGGAATTTTGCCTGCGGAAGTATCCGCTTCCAGCACCTCCTTGGGCGCCGACATTTCATAGAGGCGGCGCCAGCCCAGTTGCGCGAGTTCGGTGAGATCCTTATCAGGGAAACCAAGCGGGAGCTCCTAGAACTATGCCGCGAAATTTCTGGCTCCAACGACTTGGTTAGTCTGATGCGAAGAATTCAGGCCGACCATCCTGCTGCAGATGCGTTGCTGTCTAGCTACCGAATGCAGATGGCTGCGGCGCGGGAATTTGTACACAGCCGTGGACTGGTTAGCATACCGGCGGCGGCGCGTCTCGAGGTCGTCGAAACGCCGCTGTTTCTGCGTCACCAGGTACCGTTTGCGGCCTATAATGAGCCCAGTCCGAATGATGCGCAGCAGCTCGGTCTCTATTACGTCACTCCTGCAAGTTCGCTGGAGCAGCTGGCGGAGCACAATCGCGCAAGCATTGCCCAAACTTGCGTGCACGAAGCCTGGCCAGGACACCACCTACAGTTTGTTACCGCCAATGTCAGCCCGCTTGGTCGGCGCCTGCCGCGACTGCTTAATGCATCGGCTAGTCTTTATGAGGGTTGGGCGCTGTATTGTGAGCAGCTTATGTTTGAGCAGGGCTTTTTGGCCAGTCCGGAACAGCGTTTAATGATGTTGCGGGACCGATTGTGGCGGGCGTTGCGCGTCGTAATCGATGTCGATATTCATACCGGCGGGGTGTCACTCGAGCAGGCTATAGACCGCATGGTGGCGGAACTAGGGTTTCCTCGTGAACAGGCGATCGCAGAATTGCGTTGGTATAGCCAGTCTCCGACCGTGCCGTCGTGCTACGCAGTGGGCTGGGCGCTGATTAATGCCGCGCGCGGATGCTTGCACCGTCAGCTTCCTAACCTTACCCTTAGGGAATTTCATGACCTTTTGTTGTCGCAGGGATCAATAGGACTGCCCATTGTTATGCGGCAGGTTTTCGGTGAATCTGTACGCAAGGCAGCGCACGATGCCGTATTTGCCGGAAAGACGGCATAGACCGTTTGGTATGATTTATGAATCGTCCTGAACCGACTACCGGACTGCGTCATGTCGCGCTTCAAGTGCGTAAGCTGGAAGAGTGCGAACAGTTCTATACTTCACTGTTAGGGATGACAGTGGAGTGGCGACCCGATGCGGACAACGTTTACCTCACTTCCGGGCATGACAATCTGGCGCTGCACCGTGCGCCAGATGATTTTGTGGCCGCTAACGGCCAGCGGCTTGATCACATCGGATTTCTAGTGGCGATGCCGGAACAGGTTGATGTCTGGCACGAATTTTTGCGCGCACACGGTGTAATAATCACCAAGGAGCCGCGTACTCATCGCGACGGTGCGCGCAGCTTCTACTTTTTGGACCCCGACGGTAATGCGGTGCAGCTCATATATCATCCGCCCTTGGCGCCCGTGACACGACTGTGAGTGCCAGCGAAGCAGACATGCTACCTACCCACCCCAGGCCGTGGTTGCTGCGACTCAGCTACCTGGATTCTGACGGGCTCGGGGCACTGCTGCGGGATACGCAGCGTGTGTTGCTCGGCGAAATTCATTATGGCCGGCCATTGCGCGCGCTGACCGCAGTCGATCACCCACATGCCATTGTCGGAATGCCCCAGTTGGGCACTAAGTCTTTGGTAGAAGTTTGGACAAGCGATCTTCCGGTGACATATCGGCATGAAGGGGATCTTACGATCGCGTGTAACAGCGAGATATTATTTGGTTGCATCACTCATTCTGGAAATGGCGTGGATGATTTTGAGCATGCGATACGGGATTCTTATGCGCACATAATCTCCATTCTGCAGACTGAGGGCTATCCGCATCTGCTGCGGATGTGGAACTACTTCCCAGGCATAGGCAACGTAATTGGTGGACTGGACCGCTATCAGGTTTTCTGCCGCGGCCGCTTTCAGGCCTTGCAAACGCGCTACGGCATGTTCGAGGGGAGGTTGCCGGCGGCGAGCGCGGTGGGATCAATTGACGGCGACACGGTTATCTACTTCATCGCGGGCCGCCAGCCGGGCAGACATCGCGAGAATCCGCGCCAGATCAGCGCCTACCGCTACCCGCCGCAGTACGGCCCACGTAGCCCTTCATTTGCGCGGGCCACTTTCAAGCGCTGCGATGGTGGACGCGGTTGTCTCTATATCTCGGGCACAGCCAGTATTGTCGGACATGAGTCCATGCACCCGAATGATCCGGCGGAGCAGCTTGAGGAGACATTGCGCAACTTGCGCACCCTAATTGACGGTGCCAGGGCGGAGGAAAGGGCCAAGTTCCATGGGCTCGACAGCGTCAGTCATCTCAAAGCCTATATCCGAGATCCGGCGCACTTCGGACTAATTAGCCGCAGGATCGGGCAATTGTTACGACCGCAGGTACCGGTGCTTTATCTGCGGGCCGATGTCTGCCGGCCGGATCTGCTGCTTGAAATCGAAGCTGTTGTTAAAGAAGAGAGTTGACCCGCTGGCGAGTCGGGTTTTGATCTGTCTAGGGGACCAAAATGGCGAAAAGGCCACGATGCCGCCACGGCGACCGTCAACGGGTCCAAGATTGGTTCCATGTTTCATTTTGGCGCCGATCGGCGGACTCCCGGACTCTGCCGAAAGACCACCCACACCCGAATCAATGCGGCTGCTGTGCTCCTGACCGGGCAGGCTGGCCGTAGACGGGGTCATTGTCAGCTCCGCCCGCTTGATTCTGTTATACTTCTTTAGTAATTCTTGGGGATTCTGGGGCTTCCACCTAGATTTTCGGCGATTGTTGTGGCAATCGTCGAGCACATGCGATTTCTGCCCAGGCAACATGACGTCCCCATTCGAATGGGGGGGGGGAACATGTTGTGCGGTGCTGGCATACGGACTATATACAATTAGAGCATGGGAGTGACAGGCACCAAGTGGAATGCCACGGATTGATACACTACTAACTTGGGACCGCAGATTCCGCGCATAGTCCGGCGTGTTGTTCTGTGGCAAAATCAAAAAAACACCACGCAATGCTCGCTTGCGACCCTACCGGTAGTGGCGGGTCGGGTGCGACGATCTTGGTCGCAAAGTTGCCGGCGACCCGGGACAGGAGGATCGTGGGCAGCCTAGGATCCGGGGACTTGTTTACTGTTATTAGTGCAAAATAGGTGATTGTAGATGTCGAATGCCACGAATCTGGAAATAGAAGTTGCTCGGCTAATTGTCGAATCCCTTAATCTGGAGGACGTTGATCCGGCAAAGATCGACCCCGAGGCACCTTTGTTCCGTGAGGGTCTCGGTCTTGATTCCATCGATGCTTTGGAGCTCGCCTTGGCGATTTCCAAGAAGTACGGATTTAAACTCCAGTCCGATGACAAGAATAACGCGGACATATTCTACTCTCTGCGCACGCTATCGCGGCACGTTGAGCAGAACCGTATCCACTGACGGGACTTAATTCTCGTGCGCGCCTTGCTTCAGGTGCTCGGCCTCGTTCTTTATCCGTTCGCGGTGCACGTCCTGATACTGGCCGAGGCACCCCGCGTAGCTGTATTGACGCTCGTCCTTTTGAGCGTGGCATACCTCACCACCTTCGTTGTAGGTGGGCTCGTCGCCAAAAGGAAAGGGCGCAAGGTGCGTTCCGGACCATGGCTCGTCGTCTATAGTCTTCTTGCCCTTACCGGTGGGGTGAACCTCGCAACAAACTCGGTGTATGCGTTATTCCTGCCACCGATCTTCATCAATCTGGGCCTGATGCTGCTATTTGCCAATACTTTGCGCTCCGGCGCAGTGCCGATTATTGAGCGCATGATGCAACTGGCTTATCGTGGATCCCTGCCACCGCCGCTGCATGCTTTGGCTCGCCGACTCACCTGGCAATGGGTGTTTTTCTTCATTTCCGCTGCTGTATTAGCTTTGGCGCTCGGCCTCTACGCTCCGCTTGCGACATGGTCGCTGTTTGTTAATGTGTTTTATTATCTGCTCATCGTGCTTCTTTTTCTGGCGCAGCATATGTACCGCTATTTGCGGTTTCGCCAATACGGCACCGTCAAACTGTGGAATATCATCCAGGATATTTCTCCTGCCGGTCTGTGGCGAGGGGTCAAAGCGCATGATGTAGATGTCGTGCGCGATGTCACCGAGGTCTGTCCAAAATGACCGACATTACCTTCCTGCCACCTGGACGCCATGACGACCCGGTCGTGTGGCGCGAAGGGTTGCAGATTACACGCGCCCGATTCCTCCAGGATGTAACCGCCCTGGCACGCAGGTTGCCTGCGAGCAGTCACGTGCTGAATCATTGCGACGACCGCTATTTTTTTCTTGTCGGTCTGGCCGCGGCGATGATGCGCCGACAGGTGAGCCTGTTTCCCTCGAGTCGCGCGCCTCAAGTCCTTGAGTCGCTCAAGCAGGAATATCCGGACCTGTACTGCCTTACGGATAAGCCGGAGCAGCCGGAGATAATGGAAACTCTGGTCTATTCCGGTACCGAACATCCGGTTGTGTCAATCGGCGCGGAGGACCTGACGTTCCCTGCCGAACAGCTAGTTGCAATCGCCTTTACGTCGGGCAGTACCGGTCGACCGAAACGATACCCAAAATACTGGGGAGGGGTTGTACACGAGTCGCGCGTTGCTGGCAGGCGGTTGGGTCTGGACGCGGAGCGCGGAGGTTATGCGGTGGCCACTGTCCCGCCGCAGCACATGTTCGGCTTTGTCTATTCTGTAATTCTACCGCTCCAGCATCGATACGTCGTGGAAGCGCAGCGGCCATTTTATCCGGAAGACATCCGTCGCGTTCTCGAATCTTTTCCCGGCCCGGGCATGCTTGTTACGACGCCTGTCCACGTGCGCGCATGTGTTCTTGACCGTGTGCAATTGCCCGCCGTTGAGTTCATACTGAGTTCGACTGCGCCGCTGGACGCGCGTCTTGCCGAACAGGCCGAAAGCCAATTCGACACCCACGTCATTGAATTCTATGGCAGCAGTGAGACCGGGGCGATCGCATCGCGTCGACAGGCGGAAACCGAGGTGTGGGAGACGTTCGAAGATATCCAGGTTGCGGTAGATGCCGACGGATTTCGCGTCCAAGCGAGTTATTTGCCGGAACCCATCACTTTGGGCGACAGTGTAGAGATTCGCAATAATCGCCAGTTCGTGTTGTTCGGCCGAAATACGGATTTGGTCAAGATCGGCGGGAAGCGTATCTCCCTTTCTGATCTCAACCGACTGTTGCTCGAAATTGATGGGATACTTGATGGAACTTTCTTTCTCCCTGACGCGAATGGCAACCGTGAAAACCGGCTTGCCGCATTTGTGGTGGCCCCGGGGTTGAGCCGTGGTCAGATCTTGACGGCCCTGCGTCGGCGCATCGATCCTGTATTTCTGCCCCGGCCATTGCGCCTGTTGACGTCCCTGCCGCGCAATGCGACCGGCAAGTTGCCGCGCGGGAGTCTCATGCGGCTCATTGAGGGAGAGGAAGAACAGGAGGAGACCGCGGACTGAAGCATGGGGCGAACGCTCTGGCCGGTCTGTAATTCCCTTTTCGTGAGAACGCAAACTTTCGGGACAGGAGCCCGTTATGAAGCGCATTCTAGTGCTCTATTATTCCCAGACGGGTCAGCTGACACGCGCAACCCAGTCTTTTATGGCTCCATTGGCGCAGCGTGCCGATGTGGAAATCATATGGCAGAACCTGCAGCCGGAGCAGCCATATCCGTTTCCATGGGGTTTTTTCAGTTTTCTGGATGTATTTCCGGAGTCGGTCTATCTCGATCCACCGCGCCTGAAACCACTGTCTTTCGAGCTAGACAGTGATTTCGATCTCGTTGTTTTAGCCTATCAGGTATGGTTTCTGTCCCCCTCGCCTCCGATTGTGGCATTCCTAAAATCGCCCGCCGCGCGCGTGCTCAACGATACGCCCGTAATCACCTTCATCGCGTGTCGCAATATGTGGCTGACCGCGCAGGAGAAGGTCAAAATGTTACTTTCGGCCGCCGGAGCAAGGCTTATCGACAACGCGGTTTTGGTGGATCAGGGGCCTCCATGGGCAACGTTTGTAACCACGCCACGCTGGCTGCTTACAGGAAAAAAGGATGGATTCTGGGGCATTTTTCCGCCAGCCGGGGTGAGCGAAGCAGACATTGCCGGGGCTGCGCGATTTGGTCGTGCCATAGCAGATTCGCTACATCTGTTACAATCTGGGACAGTTCCATCCTTGTTGGCGGGATTAGGGGCGGTGCATGTGAACCCCGGTTACATTGTCGGCGAAAGGATCGCGCATCGCAGCTTCCTGGTTTGGGGCAGGCTCTTGAGGCGCATTGCACCGCCAGGGTCTGGGTCGCGAAAGGCTGTGCTGTTGCTGTATGTGATGTTTCTCGTGACTATGATATTGACCGTTGTCCCGCTAGGCATCATTGTGCGTGCCGTATTGCGCCCGCTGCTGCGCAAGCGCATGGACGCAGAGGTAGTGCAACTCGAGCTGCCATCCGGATCGGCCACCGACCGGCTAGGGCGTTACGCCTAGAGTCGGGTGGCAGTCCAGAATAGTGCATATAAGTTTCGGGCAAGACATTCACTATAATTAAATTAATATATGGCAGCTACCGTATACATTACTGAGCTGGCGGGCTTCCTGCCGAACGCACCTGTTGAAAATGACCAGATGGAACAGCTGCTTGGTATGGTGGGTGGCAAGCCATCGCGCGCGCGACGTATCATGTTGCGCAACAACGGTATCCGCACCCGCTATTACGCAATAGACCCACGAACCGGAAAATACACTCACAACAACGCGCAGATGGCAGCGCAGGCCGTGCGCCAGCTGCTAGCGCGTTCTGACGTCAGTCCCGAGCAGATTGGTTTGCTCGCTTGCGGTACCGCGGGGCCTGACCAGATTAAGCCTGCGCACGGCAACATGGTCCACGGCGAACTTGCTTGGCCGGCGATCGAAGTGATATCGACAGCCGGTGTCTGCACATCCGGCATGAGCGCAATGAAATCGGCCTATCTCAATGTTGCTGCGGGTTTGACACGACATGCAATCAGCACCGGGTCGGAATTTGCATCGAGTTTCATGCGCGGCTTGAATTTCGAGCCGGAAATGGAGGCACAGCTTGCCGCCATCGAGAACCGGCCGGAGCTAGCATTCGAAAAGGACTTTCTGCGCTGGATGCTGTCGGATGGGGCGGGCGCCGCGTTGTTGGGTCCAACACCCAACCCGGAACGGCTGTCTTTGCGCGTGGACTGGATCGATGGCCTATCGTTTGCCGGGGACATGCCGGTATGTATGTACAGTGGTGCGATTAAGAGACCGGACGGAAGTCTGCAGGGTTGGCGGGAGGCGACGAGTCCGCAAGACGTATTGGCGCAGAGTTACTTCGCCGTAAAACAGGATGCGCGCCTGCTCAATGAACAGGTTCTGCCTGCGACCGTTCAGCGCGCATTACCCGCCATAGCAGGGCGCCATGATTTACGTGCCGAAGACGTAACGTGGTTTCTGCCGCATTACTCATCGGAGTATTTTCGCGAACGTCTGCACGATGCAATGGCAGGGTGCGGTTTTGTCATTCCCATGGAGCGCTGGTTCACCAATCTCACCAGTAAAGGAAATATTGGATCGGCGGCAATCTATCTGATCTTGGAAGAACTTTTCTATTCCGGACGGCTCAAGAAGGGCGACCGCCTGCTGTGCTATATCCCCGAAAGCGCTCGCTTTTCCGTCTACTACATGCATCTTACTGTGGTTTAGCCGGGCGCGCTGGAGCAGCCCCATGAAAGCAACCGACGTGCCTCAGGAAGAGTCGATGCTCGAGGGCAATCGCCGCGCCTGCTATGCCCAGGATGACGCCGGGCATTATATTGTCGTTCCAAGCCGCGGCTGGGAAGTTGAAAAGATCGTCAATGCTCAAGCGGTCGATCAGGTCAGGCAGGCTCTCGAAAACGCGCGCCAGCAGGTCGAGCGCGGGCTTGCCAGTCCCCTCGCTTACCATATGGCGCGCTGTCAGATGACAGTGGCGCTGCTTTCCGCGAATGCCGGAATCTGGCGCCTGCGCGTGCGTCGCCACTTGAAGCCGGAAGTATTTGCGCGCCTAAAACCAGAGCTACTGGCACGCTATGCGCAAGCACTCGGAATTAGCGTCGAAACCCTGAGCACCATCCCTGCACCGCCCACAGGGGCTGGAGGAGAAAGAGCGCATGGAAAGGTCGATGGAATTTGATCACCGTCATTCCGGGCACTGCGAAAGTGGCACCGTTAGCGCTTTGCTTCGCCAGCGTGGTCTCGACCTGAGCGAGCCGATGGTCTTCGGTATCGGCGGGGGGCTTTTTTTCGTGCACCTGCCTCTGATCAAGATGGGCGGCATCCCGTTGACTTCATATCGTAGCGCGCCGCGCGGCATCATCAAGAATGTGTGCAAACGACTGGGTGTGCGCATGCGGCACCTGCGGTTTCGAGATCAAAACGCCGGCATGCAGGCACTAGACGAACTGCTGGCTCAGGGACAGCCGGTAGGACTTCAAACCTGCGTATTTTGGCTCCCGTACTTTCCTTCCGACATGCGCTTTCAGTTCAATGCGCACAATCTTGTTGCCTATGGTAAGCGGGACAACGATTATCTGCTGAGCGACCCCGTTTTTGAGGATACGGTTGTCTGCCCAGCGGCGGATCTGCGCCGCGCGCGTTTCGCCAAAGGCACTTTTGCGCCGCGCGGATTGCTCTATTACCCGGACGTCGTGCCGCAATCGCCGGATCTGGCGACTGCCGTACGCGGCGCAATTCGCGATACCTGCAAGCAGATGCTGGATGTACCAATGCCGTTCCTTGGAGTACGCGGAATCCGGCGTCTGGCGCGCCGGATGGCGCAATGGCCAGTACGTCTAGGAGGCGAACAGGCGCTAGTCTGGGTGGGTAGCGTTGTGCGAATGCAGGAGGAAATCGGAACCGGCGGAGCGGGATTCCGCTTCATATTTGCTGCGTTCTTGCAGGAAGCAGGCGAGTTGCTTGAGTCCGAGCCGCTGCGCGAAGCATCGCGCGCGATGACCGAAACTGGAGATCGCTGGCGTGACTTTGCGGTGCAGGGCGCTGTGCTTTGCAAAGCGCATGAAACCGATGCGCGCGCTTACGCGCGCCTAGGCGAAATTCTTCTAGAGTGCGCCGACCGCGAAGAGCGTATCTTTCGCAACCTACAGAAAACCGTTTAGCAGCTGCCTTCGTCGTGAAACTCACGGACGAAGCATCAGTCTCCCGATCCAAACACACGCAACGCCACGATCATCGCATTGCCGGCGGCGTCTCGATTGATGTGCAGGTAAAGCTGTGATGACGCCGCCCTGTGATCGAAGGCGGTGGCCAAGCCGAAAGCGGCAGCACTGAAGAAGCATCCGCAATTGTCCAGATATTTTTCCGCTTTTAATGCCGGGATGCGGCGAAGCAGCGCGACAATTTCTTCCGATGTCATTCGGAATCCCGCCAACAATTTAGCTGAACCGTCGTGTTTAACCCATTGCTCAAGGTGCGCGGCGGTCGTCTCCAGCCATGATGTGTTTGTCGCATATGCGGGTAGGGATTCCACATTCAGCACCTCACCAAGGGCGCCTTCGCGGTCGCGCGTGAGATATAACCAGCTGCTGCCTTCGCCCATTACCTGATCGTCGCGCAGATCGATATGCCGCAGGTGCTGTTCGCGCGGGCTGGAATTTTCATCCACACCACCGACCAGTGCCGCGGCGCACTCCCCGCAGTGCAGGTCAGAAATGGCAAGCACCAAAGCCTGCTCGAATGAAAATTCTTCCGCCATTACCGTAAGGTTTCGTGCGCTAATGCCAGCAAGCTTGGCCACGTAAAACGCTGCCATGTTGTTCGCCGAATTGATGAAATCAAACGGAGATGCCGAGCCGGGACCCGGCGGCATGACCTGGGCAAAAAGTATGCGTGTCTTGCGGACTTCAGCCAGACCTGTGCCTACATACACAGCGGTGGCAGTCGGGGCAGGCTGAGCGAGGCGCTGAAGGCAAAGCTGCGAACCAGTGGCCGCAAGTTCGACAAAATGCGAGGCTTGGCGCAGGTTTTGCCCGGTCACCTGGCGGGTAAGTTCTTTGAGGTCAGTCGGTTGCGGGTCGGCTCGCAACGCGCGCCGTTGTTCCGGCAGATAGTCTTTTTGCGCGCCGAGCGCCACGGCGCTATGAATGTATGCCGTCTGGCTTGGTGATTTATTCATGGGCAATCACCAAGGACGCGTAGTTCCCGCCGAAGCCAAAAAAATTGAGCAGGTAGCGGCCCGGTCGTGCCGCTGCGGTGCTGCGCAATGGGGAAATGGAAAGTTTTGGGTCCGGCTCTTCGAATCCAGCCGCGCGCGGAATAAAGCCTGACCGCAGGCAGCCGATGAAAGCTGCAGTTTCCATCGCGCCGCAGGCTCCAAGCGTATGACCTATGTAACGCTTGATAGCAGTAAATGGTGGAATTCCTCCGGGGTAGAGTGCGCGCATTGCCGCTGCTTCGGCAGTATCATTATCCAAACTGCCTGTGCCATGGGCCTTGATGGCGAGGATGTTCTGCGGTGCGGTGGCGCTGGCATTTAGCGCGTCGGAAATTACTCGGCGCATAGCGCTGCCGTCGGGTGTTGCGCTCGTGACGTGATGGATATCGCAAAGATTTGCGCCGCCGCAAAATGATGCACTGGCGGGACGCGGGTCTCGATCATCGCTGGCCTGTAGTATGAGTGCGGCTGCACCTTCGCCAAGCTGAAGACCGCGACGATCGCGGTCGAACGGTCTGCACCCTTCCGGATCCAGCAGCATCAGCGAATAAAAGCCGTTAAGGCTTATGGCGCTCAGGCCCTCGGCGCCGATGACCAGTGCACGGCGTACGCGACCGCGCTGAATCATTGCCGCTGCAACGATAAGAGCGTTTGCGCTTGACGAGCACGCCGTCGATAGACTCAATACTGGACCGCCGATAGCCAGGCGGTGGGCTAGCCTGGCAGCGATCCAGCCTGTGCTGTGCAGGGGCGGATCAGATGGTTGCCCCGTTTTCTCCATGGTAAAGCGATATTCGTCTTCGGCGGCATATAGAAAACCGCTGCTGCCTACGATCAGCGCACAGTCGGCGAACACATCATCGGCAATTGTCAGGTTGGCATCGGCCAGTGCCTGTTCCACGGCGGAGAGAATTACCGCCTCAGCCCCTTGTTCGCCACGCGCCAAATCCGCCCCATCTAGCTGCGCGACCTTGATCTTGTCGGCGATGGAGATGGGAAAGCGAGTCGGCGGCTGAGGGCGTGCTTGGCCGTTACGGAGTGCGTCAACCAGTGGATCCAGGCCGGCACCGTAGCACGACACCATTCCCAGACCGATTATGGGAACCGCGGACATGAGTACGCCTATTCCCCGGGCTGAATGAAATCGGCCAGAGAGTTGATGGATTTCATCACGCGCCGCGCGTGCTTGCTGTCCTCAATGCGCACGCCGAAGCGCTGAGCTACAGCCACGTTCACTTGAAGCACGTCGAGCGAATCCAACCCCAGTGTCGACCCTTTGCCTACCAGAGAGTCCTCATCGGAAATGGCCTCCGGTGCAAGATCCTTATTGCAGGCGTGAATAATGAGCTTCTTTAGCTCTAGTTTCAGTTGCGTATCGAGCGATCCTGGTTGCATTGTTGCCCCGTGTGTATTCGAGCTGGATTTTGCAGGTGGTCAGCCGCGACGCAATACGATCCTAAATCGCACAGCCGCGATTACAAAACATATTGCTGCGAACGTCATCATTTTAGCGACTGCCGGAATCACTTGATGCACCCCGCCGCCGCGCACGAATATGTCGAGGAAGCCGTCGAGCCCCCACGAAAGCGGAGAGATGTTTGCCACCTTCTGTAGCAGGCTGGGCATCACCAGCTTCGGCACCATGACACCGCCGATTGCCGCCAGAATCAGGACCGACGTGGCCCCGAAAGTGGTCGCCTGCTCCTGGGTGCGAGCGAAGGTTGCGACAACCAGGCCAAAACCGATCGCTGCCAGGCTTGCGGCCATGGAAACGAGAGCGATGGCCTCGGGCGCATGGCCGATTTCGAGCGCTTCGCCTCCTAAGTGTGGCAGGACGTATTTACCGACCAAAAATATGATCGTCACTTGAATCTGGTTGATCACGAAGTAGGGTGCAATCTTGCCGGCAAGCATTACCCAGGCAGGCACCGGCATGGACTGAAGGCGAATCAGGCTGCCCTGTTGCCGCTCCTTGATGAAAGTTACCGACAGCGGGACGACCAGGAAAAACATCGCGAGCAGGGTCCAGGCCGGAGCATTCTGTTGGACTGACGTGGGGATCGGCACGCCAGCACCGCCGGCCATTTCGCTGCCGGCGGAAAGTTCAGCGAACGCGTCCATTGTCTTTGGTGCCCGCAGCGCGGGAACGCCCGGGCCCCCCCCTGTTGCTGCCGTAATTCGCCGCCCGACCTGCGCGATCTGTTGCAAGAGCATTTGTGACTCAATTCGCTGAAGTATGCGATTGAGCGCTGCTGCAACGAGTTCGCGGTGGTCTGCGCGTATCGTGGGGTCGGCCATCAGTTGCAATTTAACGGGCAGCGCGACCGGTAACTGGTGTTGTGCCAGGCCAAGTCGCTGCTGTATCCGCGTCACAGCCTGCCGGGTGGCGTCGACCGGAACTACAATGGCAAATTCGTAGTGTCCTGCAACAAGATCCTTGCGTACCTCGTTCGCGTCGGGCATCGGCGCATGATCGTGCGCGTCAGCCACATGAACAGCGAAAAACTTGCTTGTCGAAAAAGCGCTGACGATGGCACGGCCAACGGCACCTTGGTCCCGATTTACAATAAGGAGCGGAAAGTGGACGCCGGCCCGCTCGCTGAAGGCGTCCTGCAGCGCCAATGACATGATCACGACGAACGCTATCGGCATGATGAAAAGGATAAGCAGCGCTTCGCGATCACGCATGATAAGGCGCGTTTCCTTCGAAATAGCCGCCGCCACTTTGTGAGCTAGTCCTCCCATAAATTGCCGTCAGTCGCGCAAACGCGTTCCCGTGAGTTTCATGAAGAGCTGCTCTAGATTCATCGTGCCCATCGACAGCGAAGCAATACCGACCTTTTCCTGGTGCAGGATTTCCAGGGAGGCGCGCAGGGTAGATTCCGGAATATCGCTGTGCATGGTCACGGATCGTCCCGTGGTCTCGATGCTGCGAACTTGAGGCAGCGCTGCAATGCGCATGCGTATCGATTCCTGCAGCGGTTGTTCAATGTGGATTTCAACTACACCATCCTGGTGCTGGTTCAGCAGCTCCTCCAATGAGCCCTGCGCGATTATCCGTCCATGGTCAATTACGGCAATCTCATCACACAAGGACTCGACTTCCTCCATATAATGAGAGGTGTAGATGATAGTCATGCCGCGCGCGCTGAGTGCATGCAGTGTGTCGTGAATGAATCGGCGCGATTGCGGATCTATACCCACGGTTGGCTCGTCAAGCACGAGCACTTCGGGTTCGTTGATAAGGCCAATGACAAGGTTGAGTCGGCGCTTCAAGCCCCCTGAAAATGTTTCCGCGCGGCGCGAGCGGAGTTCCTCGAGGCCGGCGAGTGCAAGACAATCAGCAATTCGCGTTCGCAGTTTGGTTCCGTAGAGACCCTGCATGTGCCCGAAATAGTCAAGATTTTCGCGCGCCGTGAGGCTCGGGTAGATCGCCAACTCCTGTGGCACTAGGCCGATGCGGCGCATGACCTCGTTGCGTTGCTCCGCCACCGAGTACCCCATGACGCGCGTGCTGCCGGCGCTCGGCTGAAGAAGTCCGCAGATTAATGACAACAAGGTGGTTTTTCCTGCACCATTCGGACCCAGCAGGCCGAATACCCGCCCGCGCTGGATCGACAGGTCGACGTTCTCTACGGCCGGCCGCTCCAGTCCACGATAAGTCTTGAACAGCGCGGTAGTTTCGACGGCGACAGCCTGGCTCACGGTCTGGTTCAGGAGGAATGCCCGGAATGGATGTTAGGTAGAAGTTGGCGGAATTTGTCGCCTGTGCCGGTTGCCAAGAATAGCAGGTTTATGCCGATCCTGTACGCCGCGGGGGTTTTGACCTTGCCGAAACCAGTGCCTTCGCCGATAATCGTCCTGCGCCGTGATCGAGGCGCGGACGGAAGACCCTCCTGGCCGCTTTCCCCGTTTCCGGACCAGTTAGACAATTTCCAAACTGAGTATCCCCGCAAGTTTCGTGGCGCAACCCTGTGGATGGACGGCAAATCGCCTGATGCCAAGGCGCCGCTGGCCATCTTGGCGGCATTTTTGGACGTCATCTGGGCCAAGCCGGGGCATAACTTCCTGGCCGGCGTTATGGCGACGGGCGCGTGAATCCGCGCAGCTACTTGGACATGGTCCGGCGGTGGACGTCAGAATCAAAGCGGATAGACTTTCAGTTAATGAAGATCGCGACGAATCATGCTTCTCTCAAAGGTCACTTCCCTGGCAACCCAGTGGTTCCGGGGGTCATTCTGCTCGACGAGGTTGTGTGCGCGGCGCACGTGCATATCGGCGTTCCGCTACGGATCACCGGGGTGCCAAGCGTCAAGTTTCATGCGCCACTGGCGCCGGGGGCCGAATTTGATGTCGTTTTCTCGGACAAGGGTAAGGCCAGGCTTGGATTCGAGGTGCATTGCAGTGCACAAAAAATTGCCGAAGGTGTTCTGACCTATGAAACCGCGCGCGCTGAGTGAGGCTCTCAACACGCGCAGCACTATGCGCGCGACGCAGTCATGGCAGACGCAACGCGAGCGCGGCAGCGTCTTTTCCATGAAGCTCATCGCCTGGCTTTCGCTCGCGCTTGGTCGACGTATTGGCCGCCTGCTGCTGTATCCGATCTGTTTTTATTTTCTGATTTTTTCCGGCGGAAGCCGCGCGGCATCGCGCCGTTACCTGGACCGGGTGCTTGACCGCCCGGCACGCCCAGTTGACGTATTTCGCCACCATTACTGTTTTGCCGCGACGCTGCTTGATCGGGCATTCCTGCTGGCGGATCGTGGAGATAAGTTCCAATTGTCCAAGTTTGGGCTGGATATAATTCGCGACATGGCCAACCAAGGGCAGAGTTGCCTGCTGCTCGGCGCCCACCTCGGCAGCTTTGAGCTTGCCCGGTTCTTTGGCGAAAGGGGCTGCGCGCTCGAAGTCAACATGATGATGTATGAAGAAAATGCCAGAAAGGTGAACAAGGTTATTGAAAGCATGGGCGGCAAAGGGCGAATGAAAGTGATTCCGATTGGTGGCGTTGATGCCCTGCTGCGCGCCAAGGACTGTGTCGAACGCGGAGAGATGCTCGGCATTCTCGGAGACCGGGTCGTGGCCAACGATCGCGCTGTGCGCGTGCCTTTTCTGGGAAAGGAAGCGGTTTTCCCTGCCGGACCCATGCTGATAGCCAGTGCCTTGCGCATACCCGTGGTTCTTTTTTTCGGGCTTTATCGTGGCGCGAACCGTTATGATGAATATTTCGAGTTGTTTGCCGATGAAGTTGTCTTGAGCCGCGGCAACCGCCAGGCAGATCTGGAAAAGTGGGTGCGGCGTTATGCGGAGCGTCTTGAGCATTACTGTCGTCTCGCACCCTACAACTGGTTCAATTTTTTCGACTTCTGGGAAGAACAACCGCGGCAGACGCCCTCGCAGGCACTGAAGAGCTGATACTGTGTCGCTTGCCTCCGGTGGTGCGCGGTGGTATAGAAACTCGGCCCAGCGCAAACAGGATTTCCCGTGACGCCTCTCGCACTGACCGGATTCACCGCGGTGAACAGCCTAGGATATGGGCTCGACGCGATCTACCATGCTCTGAGCGGCGGCGTGAGCGGGCTGGCGCCCTGTAAATTCGAACATGTTCATCTCGATACCTTCGCCGGCGAAGTGAGTGGCCTCGAAGATCGGCCGGTTACCGGCGCTCTGGCCGCGTTCGATTGTCGCAACAATCGACTCGCCCAAGCGGCGTTGCGCCAGGACAATTTCGAGCAGCTTGTCGCCGATGCCCGGGCCCGTTATGGGGCAAAACGCATTGCAGTGATCATTGGCACCAGCACGTCGGGAATCCTTGAGACCGAACATGCCTATCGCCGGCGCGACCCGGTGAGCGGTGGCCTGCCCCCCGACTATCGCTTTCGTACGACGCACAACCTCTACTCCGCGACCGATTTTGTTCGCAGCTATCTTGCGCTTAACGGTCCGGCGGCGATGGTATCGACAGCTTGCTCTTCCAGTGCCAAGGTGTTTGCATCGGCGGCGCGCATGATTCAGCTCGGCCTGTGTGATGCCGCAGTGGTTGGCGGGGTGGATAGCCTCTGCCTCAATACACTATACGGTTTTGCTTCCCTTGGTCTTGTTGCGCCCGGTCCATGCCGTCCATGTTCCGTCGACCGTCAGGGTATCTCGATCGGCGAGGCAGCGGGATTCGCGCTGGTGGAGCCTCTCGAGCGTGTATCGGCACATAGTGGAGTGGCCCTGTTTGGCTACGGCGAGAGTGCGGACGCCTACCATATGTCCACGCCGGAACCGGAGGGCGAGGGAGCGGCTCTTGCCATGCATCGGGCCGTCGAGTGCGCTGGGCTCAAGCAGGGCCAGATCGACTACGTCAATATGCACGGGACAGCCAGTCTCGTGAACGACGCCATGGAAGACAAAGCAATCGCACGTGTGTTAGGGCGCAAGGTGGCTTGCAGCTCCACCAAAGGCTGGACTGGGCATGCGCTTGGTGCCGCCGGGATCACAGAAGCCGTCATATCGGCCCTGTGCATCCGCCACGGACTGATGCCAGGCTGCCTCAATACCGAAACGCTGGATCCTAATTTCACCAGCAATGTCCTGCTGCACAATCGCCTGGCACCGGTACGGTTCGTGCTGAGCAACTCATTCGGCTTCGGCGGCAGTAACTGCAGTTTGATATTCGGAGCCGCATCATGATGGAAGTGTATGTGGAAGGTGTGGGGATATTTGCGCCAGGCCTCATCGGATGGCCGGGTGCCGCGCCGGTTCTCGCCGGCCGAGCGGCATATCAGCCCGTGCCGCCGCCGCGGCTAAGCCCGTCCATGCTCGCACCGGATGTCCGTCGACGAACCACCGATCACATCCGGTTGGCGGTCGAGGTGGCAGCAGAAGCCGTGCGCCATTCCGCGCTTGACGCCTCTACCCTGCCTTCGATTTTTGCGTCATCCGAAAGTGATGGCCAGATTACGCACTATATTTGCGAAGAGGTAATAAAAGATAATCCGGAAGTATCGCCAACGCGCTTCCATAATTCCGTTAATAATGCACCAGCTGGCTACTGGAGCATGGCCGCAGCGTCACGCGCTCCATCCACCAGCCTGGCCGGCTACGATGGCACATTCGCCGTGGGAATGGTCGAGGCCTGCACGCAGCTCGCAATCGAGGGTGCCGCGGCCTTGCT
Organism: Pseudomonadota bacterium; assembly: GCA_021783175.1. The sequence goes on along the minus strand of JAJXUF010000050.1, from coordinate 3,523 downwards.
GCTTGTCGCCCACGACACTCCGCTGCCGGAGCCGCTCAATAGTGCGCGACCGATGAACGCGTGTTTCGGGGTAGGGTTGGTGCTGGCGAGAAAACGTTCCGCACGCAGCCTGGCGCGACTTGCAGTATCGCTGCAGGAGGCGGCTTTAGAAGAGACGCGCCTGGACGATGCAGGGTTGGAAGAACTGCGTGCCGGGAACCCATCGGCGCGCGCATTACCTCTGCTTGCGGTGCTTGCGGACGATGCAGAGCCGGCGTCCATCGTTTTGCCATATGTGCAAGGTCGGCCTTTGTTGGTCGTGATCGAACCGTGCCGCAATTGAGTCACGAAGAAATTTGCGCCCGCATCCCGCACGCCGGGAGCATGTGTTTGCTTGATAGCGTGCAAAGGTGGGATGAGGCGGCGATACTGTGCAGGGCAATTTCCCACACGAGTGTCGAAAATCCTCTGCGGCAGCACGGGCGCCTGCATGCAGTGTCCGGCTTGGAGTACGCGGCGCAGGCTATGGCAGTACATGCCAGACTGACAGAGCCCGAAGACGACTCCGGGCCTGTATTGGGTTTTCTGGCAAGTGCACGCGATCTCAAATTCCATGTGGAGCGGCTAGATACCGCCGGAACGGAGCTTTCCATCGAGGCGCGCCAGCTGTCAGCAGGTGAGCAGGGTTTTATCTACGAATTTGACCTACGCTCGGGCGCAAAACTTCTGCTGTCCGGACGGGCGACGGTCATGTTGCAGAGAAGAGCAAAAGCATGAAACGCGCGCTGGTGACCGGAGGCAGCGGGGGTATTGGGGCAGCTATTGCACGGCGACTAGCGCACGATGGACTGCATGTGATCGTGCATGCCAACTCCCGCTTTGATAAGGCTGAGGCAGTTGTATCAACGATTCGTGGCGCAGGCGGCTCAGCCGAAGCAGTGCAATTCGACGTTTGCGATTGCGATTTGAGCCGGCAATCTCTCGACCGGCTGCTCGAAGCGGGGCCGGTGCAGGTTCTGGTGAACAACGCCGGCGTGCACGACGATGCGCCGCTCGCAGGTATGCGCCCGGAGCAGTGGCGCCGGGTTGTTGACGTATCGCTCAATGGTTTCTACAACGTCACGCAACCGCTTTTGTTGCCGATGTTAAGTACGCGCTGGGGGCGAGTCATCAGCATGTCATCGGTCGCCGGTATTATTGGCAATCGGGGTCAGGCAAATTACGCAGCTGCCAAAGCAGGACTGCATGGCGCCGCCAAGGCCCTGGCGCTGGAAGTGGCCTCGCGAGGTGTCACGGTTAACGTGGTTGCTCCGGGAATTATTCAGTCGCCCATGAGCGAACAAGTCTTCTCGCGTGAACAAATCACCGCCTTGGTTCCTATGAAACGTGCAGGCACTGCCGAGGAAGTTGCCTCTTTGGTCGGTTTTCTTGTGTCCGATGGCGCGGCCTATATCACGGGCCAGGTAATCGGCATCAGCGGCGGCATGGCGTAGACGGTAAACCGCGCGATTACGACACATCAAACTAGAGTTCCGCCCGTGAGCAATTACGCCGTCGTCATTCCCGCCTACAATGAAGCGGCCACTTTGCGCGACATCGTGCAGCGCGTCCTTAAATACTGCAAAGACGTGGTCGTGGTCGACGACGGATCGAGCGATGCCAGCGCCGAGCAGGTACAAGATTTGCCAATTACATTACTGCGAAATTCAACTAACGAAGGCAAGGCGGCAAGTCTTTGGCGTGGCATGCAACATGCAATTGCCAGCGGAGTCGCGGGTGTCGTCACGCTGGATGGCGACGGCCAGCATATGCCGGAAAACATTCCGGCCTTGATTGAAATGGCAGGCACCCATGTGCATGACATCGTGATCGGCACGCGACGCAGTGACCCGTCGGTTGCCCCGGCTTTGCGTTACTACGCCAATCGTTTCGCCGATTTCTGGATCTCATGGGCCTGCGGGCAGCGCCTGCGGGACAGCCAGTCTGGTTTTCGCCTTTATCCAGCGACGCTGCTGAAGCGTCTTCAGCTGCCGCATGACAGAGCGCACGGTTTCGTCTTTGAAAGTGAGATCCTTATAGAAGGGGCACGCCTGGGTCACCGGGTGAGTGGAATCTCCATTCCCGCCATTTACCATGTGCGAGCCCGCCCCAGCTACTACCGCACACGCGATTCGCTGCGCATCACGCGCATGGTGGCGTGGAAGCTGCTTTCACGTGGCCTGTTTCTCCCGGGGCTCTATCGCGCATTTTTCCAACGCGCCTAATCTGTGTCTAAAAGACCGCGGCGCGTTATTGTCGGCCCGCGGCGGATTTTAGTACCATAACTCGGCGTCGCTCGCAGCAGGTCGCAATAGCCCTCGGCAGGGCGTTGCATTCGGGCTGCTGTTTGTAACCGATGCCAAAATTCAAACTTTATTCAGGAGGTCCACAATGCTAAAAAGAATTATCAGCCTTTTTGCCCTTGTCCCCGCGGCTGTCTTGTTGCTTGCCAGCACGCCGGCTTTGGCGCGGCTCCAGCCGGTTTATAATCCCGAGCCGATCCAGGTGCCCTCTGGGAAGAGTCTGGTTCAGGTGCGCAAGGCTATTCGCAAGGCGATTTTCGATAAGGGGTGGGAAGCAAAGGAGATTTCGCCCAATCATATTGTCGCTACGTACACCAAGTCTGGCCGCGGCAAGGAATACACTGCGGTTGTAAATATCGAGTATGACACCAGAACGGTACGTATCACTTACAAGGACAGCAGGGACCTCGACTATAACCCGGCGAAGGACAAGATCCATCCGACGTACAATCGCTGGGTCCAATTTTTGGAGCGCAATATCCGCGCGGATCTCGGAGCCTACTGATCGGTTGCAGCGGTTTCCGGCAGCTCCGGCGCATGAGCCGCTGGAGCTGCCGATTGCCCATCCAAAAAACGCTCGTGTCAGCGCGCGGTGCTAATGATTGGCGCAGCATCCTGGTTCTGCCGGACGGGATGTAAAGCCTCGCGTGAAGCGGCGCATGATACCTTCTGCAGACTATACCGTTGAAGAAAATGCGCAGGGAGCTAGAGCCAGTATGCCGTCCGCGTCATGATCTTCGATACTGCTGTCATCAGGCTGCGTAGGGGTCCAGGAAATGCGGTACCACCCGCTTCGATAGCCGTCGTCGCATGACGCAATTCGTCGGCGCGCATCTGTTCCAGTATGGCGCGACTCTTCTCATCGGCACGCGGAAGACGCGCAAGATGCGAGTCCAAATGATCCACCACCTGATTTTCGGTTTCGGCCACGAAACCCAAGCTCCAGCGGTCGCCGGCAGCACCGGCAAGGGCGCCGAGCGCGAAGGAGCCTGCATACCAGAAGGGTGAGAGGTAGCTGGTATGGCCGCCAAGTTCCCGAATGCGGTCTTCGGTCCAGCTCAAATGGTCGTTTTCTTCGCGCGCGGCTTGTTCCATTTTTTCTCGCACCAAGGTCAGGCGCGCGGTCAGCGCTTGGCCCTGGTACAACGCCTGAGCTGCAATTTCGCCGGCGTGGTTGATGCGCATCAGACGCGTAGACAAGT
>JAJXUF010000214.1 GCA_021783175.1 Pseudomonadota bacterium | reverse complement strand
CGATATTGCCGTGCAGCCCTACATGCTGGACAGCGAGATACCGGCCACGGTCTCGTTCAGCATCGGAACCAGTATCTATCCCGAGGATGGTGAGAGTTTTGATGCACTGCTATCGCGTGCCGATCAGGCGATGTACAAGGCCAAGCAGGGCGGCAAGAACCGCCATCTTTTCTACAGAGAATTGAACTAGAACGGTAAGGACAGCTCGGGAGCCGCCTGCAGCAGCACGCGCCGGAAATCGTTCTGGATGCGCTGCAATGCGCCGTCATCGTCAGCCTCGAAGCGCAGCACGATCACCGGCGTGGTGTTGGACGGGCGCATCAGGCCGAAACCGTCGGCGTATTCCACTCGCAGGCCGTCGATTGTGACGATGTCTTTTGCATCCGTGAAGCGGGCTTCTTTTTGCAAGCGAGCGATCAGCGCATGGTTTACGCCTTCCGCTGTATGGATGTGCAATTCAGGGGTGCACACCGCATCCGGCAACGCATTCAGCACGGCGCCGGGATCGCCGGTGCGGCTCAGAATCTCCAGCAAGCGCGCGCCGGCATAGAGGCCGTCATCGAAGCCGTACCAGCGTTCCTTGAAGAACACGTGACCGCTCATCTCGCCTGCCAGCAGGGCGCCGGTCTCGCGCATCTTGGCCTTGACCAGCGAATGGCCGGTCTTCCACAGCGTTGGTTTGCCGCCATGCTCGCGTATCCAGCCAAACAGGTTGCGCGTGGATTTGACGTCGAAGATGATCTCCGCACCGGCATTGCGGCTCAATACGTCGGCCGCAAACAGCATCAGTTGGCGGTCCGGGAAAATGATCTTGCCATCCTTGGTGACCACGCCCAGGCGGTCGCCGTCGCCGTCGAACGCCAGGCCCAGTTCGCTGTCGTTGTCGCGCAGGGCGGCGATCAGGTCTTCCAGGTTATGCGGGTCGGACGGATCGGGATGGTGGTTGGGGAAGTTGCCGTCCACGTCGCAGAACAGCTCGGTGACGGTACAACCGATGCCTGTATAGAGTTTGGCGGCGAAATCCCCGGCCACGCCGTTGCCGCAGTCCACCGTGATGTTCAGCGGGCGCGCCAGCTTGATGTCGCCGATGATGCGCGCGAGATATTCCGGTGCGATGTCGTATTGCGTGTAGCTGCCGTTGCCGTGCGTCAGATCGCCGGTCTCAATGCGGGTGCGCAGCTTCTGGATAGTCTCGCCGGACAGGGTTTCGCCTGCCAGCACCATCTTCAGGCCGTTGTAATCTGGCGGATTGTGGCTGCCGGTGATCATCACGGCGCAGTCGGTCTTGAGCTGGAAGGCCGCGAAGTAAGTCATCGGCGTGGCCACCATGCCAACGTCAATCACGTTGATACCGCTTTTCTGGATGCCCCGCGCAAGTGATTTTGCGAACACGGGGCCGGATAGTCGGCCGTCACGGCCGATGGCGATGCTGTGCTGCTTGCGCGCGACCGCTTCCGAGCCGATGGCATGCCCGATGGCCTCCACGATCTCTGCAGTCAGCGTCTTGCCGACGATGCCGCGTATGTCATATGCCTTGAAGATTTCTTTGGGAACGCTGATCATGATTGATGTTTCAAATGTATGGAGATGTGCCGTGCAACTTCCTTCGGCGGGAGTTTGATCATGCAGTTGAAATGGCCAAGCGGACACTGGCGCTTGAAACAGGGGCTGCAGGGAAGGTCAAGCTTGAGTACCTGGGCATTGTGCGACAGCGGCGGCGTGAATTGCGGGCTGCTGGAACCGAAGATCGCCAGCAGAGGCCTGTCCAGTGCGGCAGCGATATGCATCAATCCCGAATCGTTGCTGACCACCAGATCGGCGCAGGACAGCAGCGCGATCGCCTCGCCGAGGTCGGTCACCCCGCACAGGTTGCGGCACGGCTCGTTGCCGAGCGCAACGATCTTGTCGGCGACCTCTTTGTCTTTGGACGAGCCGATCAGCCAGACTGCATAGCCCTGCGTGCGCAAGTACTGGGCCAGTTCGGCATAGTACTGGGGCGGCCAGCGCTTGGCCGGGCCGTATTCCGCTCCGGGACAGAACACGGCGACAGGTTGGTCCAGCGACAGTCCGAATCTGGCGAGCGCTTCTGCGCGTTGTGAGTCGCTTGCCAGCAATTTCGGCGACGGCAGGGGACGCGCGATTGCGTCGCCCGGCGCTTCGGCGAGTTGCGCAAAGCGTTCCACCATCAGGGGCAGTTTTTTCTTGCTCAGCTTGCGGGCATCGTTGAGCAGGCCGTAACGCTTTTCGCCGACGAAGCCGGTCCGCCAGGGAATATCCGCAAAATACGGAACCAATGCAGATTTCCATGAGTTGGGCAGCACGATGGACTGGTCGTATTGGGCGTCCCGCAATTGCATCCCAAAGCGGCGACGGGCGAGCAAACCGAGATCGCCATGCGGAAACGGATTGATCAGGACGTCATGAACCTCGGGCATCTGCCGCAGCAGCTTTTCCGTCCAGGGCGGAGCCAGCACATCGATGATCGCTTCGGGATGACGCTGCTGCAGCCGACTCAGCATGGGCTGCATCAGCATGCAGTCGCCCACCCAGCTTGGGGCGATGATGAGGATTTTTCTCACGTGAAGACGGACGGGGAAGGAGGTCGTTGCGCTTTAGTGATGACCGTGCGGGAGTTCACCCTTGAACCTGTACAAAGTGCCGCAATACGGACAGCGGGCCTCGCCCAGCTTGTCGACCGGGATGGCAACTCGCGGATGTGCGCTCCACAGGCTGACTGCGGGCGTCGGGCAGAACAGTGGCAAGGCTTCCGCCTCGATCTCTACGTAACGCTGCGAAATGTTTTCGTTGGACATATTCTCCCTTTGCTTGTCAATGTTATACATGTGCCAGCCAGTCTGCATACCTAGCGTTCTTGCCTGCGACAATATCGAAGAATGCGGCTTGCAGTTTGGCAGTGATCGGACCGCGGCTGCCTGCGCCGATGGTACGGTTGTCGAGTTCGCGTATCGGCGTGACTTCCGCCGCAGTGCCGGTGAAGAACGCTTCTTCCGCGCAATACACTTCATCGCGCGTGATGCGCTTTTCGATCAATTCCAGCCCCATGTCCTTTGCCAATGTGACGATGGAATCGCGTGTGATGCCTTCCAGACATGACGTCAGGTCGGGGGTGTAGAGCTTGCCCTTTTTTACGATGAAGACGTTCTCCCCCGCACCTTCGGCCACATAGCCATCCACATCCAGCAGCAACGCCTCGTCGTAACCGTCGTGTGCCACTTCCTGGTGCGCCAGGATGGAATTGGTATAGGTGCCCACCGATTTGGAGCGGCACATGTTGATGTTCACATGATGGCGGGTGAAACTGGAGGTCTTCACGCGGATACCCTTGGCCATGCCTTCCTCGCCCAGGTATGCGCCCCACGGCCACGCAGCCACGGCCACATGCACGCTGATGGCAGTGGCGGCGATGCCCATCGCCTCCGAACCGTAGAACACGATGGGACGGATGTAGCAGGACTCCAGCTTGTTGGCGCGCACCACTTCTTTTTGCGCCTCCAGCAGGGTGGCCTTGTCGAACGGCATTTTCATCTTGAAGATATGGGCCGAATTGAACAAACGGTCGGTATGCTCCTGCAAGCGGAATATTGCCGTGCCCTGCGCGGTCTTGTATGCACGCACCCCTTCGAACACGCCCATGCCGTAATGCAGGGTATGGGTGAGCACGTGAGTGGTGGCTTCGCGCCAGGGTACGAGCTTGCCGTCGTACCAGATGAAGCCGTCGCGGTCGGACATGGACATGTTGATTTCCTTAATTCGATTTGTTGTTGCGAGGGCAGCGATTCTAGCCGTTTCTGCATTGATAATGAAGGGCGGGGTTCAAACCACCGGCCGCGGGATATCTTCCGGTGTATTTCTTTTGTTGCGCGTTCATGTAATCATCGCGCAACGCAAGATGCAGTGGGATACCGGGGGCAGAATGGTGCAGCATATAGATTCCAACGAGATCAAGCCGGAACTGATGGACACGCAGGAAGAAAAACTGCGCAAAAGCCTGCTCATCTTCGCGGCCGCCTTCATGACGCTCGGGGTCATGCTGTGGCTGGCGATCTACTGGATGATGGGATTGAACTTTTCGAGCAATGTCCCGCTGGGTTATCAGGCCATTTCCGTCGGGTCGCTGGTCTATTACATGAGAACCCGCAATTTCAAGGTTCTTCGTTCCGTTCAGCTCACCCTGTTCCTGTTCGCCCCGTTCATCATGCAATGGAGTATCGGCAGTTCGATCACCTCAAGCGGTGTCGCGCTGTGGGCGTTGCTGGCACCGATCGGCGCGCTGGTGGTGTCGGGCTGGCGCGAATCCATTCCCTGGTTCATTGCCTACATCGTGATGACGGCCGTGTCGGGCTTCTTCGACTACTATCTGAGTACCGGCGCGGCTACCGGCATCCCTTTGAATACCATAGGGATATTCTTCGCGCTCAACTTCGCGGCGATGTCCTCCATCCTGTATTTCCTGGTGCGCTACTTCGTGATCGAGACCGAAAAGATCAAGACCCAGCTCGACCAGCAACATGCCTTGCTGGCCGAGGAGCAGAAGAAATCCGAGCGGGTGTTGTTCAACGTGCTGCCGTCCAATATTGCCGAACGCCTGAAGAACAACCAGGGCTTGATCGCCGACGGCTATGCGGATGTGACCGTGATGTTTGCCGACCTGGTGAACTTTACCCAGCTGACGGAACAAATGTCCCCGGAGCAGATGGTCGGCTTGCTCAATACCGTGTTCTCGGGTTTCGACGACCTTTCCGAAAAATATGGCCTGGAGAAGATCAAGACCATCGGCGATGCTTATATGGTGGTGGGCGGGCTGTCGCGAGAACGCCCAGATTATGTGGAAGATATGGCGAACATGGCGATCGAGATGCTGGATTTCGTTTCCAGACATCCCGCATTGGTCAAACGCAGCCTGGGCATCCAT
>JAJXUF010000049.1 GCA_021783175.1 Pseudomonadota bacterium | reverse complement strand
TGGTGCGCGCACTGACGGGCGCCGCACGCAAATTTCTCATCTACTGGGCTTACCGTTTTGAACTGAGCAACCTAAAGACCATCCTGCGCGGCAAGATGACCGGACAACCGGTGGCGGCGATCCGCAAAGAGTTGGGCGACATGGGCCCGTTCGCGACATTGCCGATCGAAGATATGCTTCGAACGGGAGACGTCGCTGAACTGCTGCGGCTGCTGGAAGGCACACCATTCGATGACATAGCACGTCAAGCCCGGCGCATTTTCGAGGAAAACCGCGAGCTTTTCGCGTTGGACTCGGCAGTCGACCGGCGCTATTACGCCGGGCTGATCCGTCATGCGCGCGCAATCAGTCGCAGTGAAGGACATCAGATCAGAGTATTGGTTGGTAACATCATCGACCACGTCAATCTACTTTGGCTTCTGCGCTATCGCTTTGCGTACGGGCTACCGCCGGCCGAGGCGTATTATTTGTTGGTACCAGAGGGCGATCGGTTGCGCAGTCCGCAGCTTCTGCCGCTTTCCCGCCTGGCAACTTTCGAGGAGGTCATCACGCAGCTTCCCCGGCCTTATAGCGCCCAACTAGCCGGGGTTACAACGGCCAGCGATGCCACGATGATTCTTGAGCGTGAAAGCTGGCGTTTGGCCAATACGATCTTGCGGCGCGCTGATTTTAACTTAGCGCGGGCCTTCGCCTATCTTGTGCTGCGAGAGAAAATGCTGCGCCAGCTGCGGGCGGTAATCAAGGGAAAGCAGCTCAGGATTCATTCCGATCTGATACGCCAGGCAGCGGGGTTGGTTACGAATTGAAGTTGCATTAGTGAGCTGTGCATTTTGAGGATGACGATCGTATGTTGATGCCCTTGTCGATGAAGCGTGTCGCGCTGCAGGTGCTGAGCGAGGATGCACCTGTTGCCGCCGCCGTGCTTGCTCAGCGGGGTGTTTTCGATCCGGAAAGCTCGCAGGCTGTAGCCGAGCAGCTGCCGGAATTTCCGGGGGAAAGATTCCGTGAACTGTATCGCGACGCGCGTGCGAAACTCGACAAAATATTGGCGTACTGGAATGTGTTTCCCAAACCGGAACCGCTACAACCGCGCAGAATCGAGGAAGGCGAGCTCGAACAGCTGAACGACTGGTTGCGAACGGTATGGTCAGAATGTTCGCGTACGGCGGAGGGCTTGCGGAAAATTGAAGAGGAACGCAAGCGCGTTGCCCAGCTTATGCGAACCCTCGAAAACTTTGCTGCGTTGGACATTGATCTTGGACTGCTCGCCCGCAGCAAGCAGTTTCTGGATATTCATGTCGGCACGCTGCCGTCGGCAAATGTGGCACGCCTGCGCGATGCGGTAGGCCTCGCGGGGTATCTGCTGACATCCTTTCTCCACACCGATGGCACTGCGCATGTTGTTGTTGCCGGACCGGCTGGCAAGGAAGCCGAAATAAAGCCGGTGTTACAGGCGGCGGGTTGGCGCGCGGCCAACGTGCCACCGGAGCTGCGCAATCATCCGGAAAAGGTTCGCCGCGAGTTGCAAGAACACCAGGACCGTCTGCTTGAAGAAACCAGCGTGCAATGCCGGCTCATGGAAAATTCGCAAAAGGAATTCTACGAAAAGTTGGCCAACGCCGTGGTCACCCTGGCGCTGGCGGCGCCCTATGCTGAACTTGGCGACGCGATGCGCGCACGCGGGGGGCTAACGCTGATTGGCGGCTGGGTGCCAAAGACAGATCTGCCCATTCTGCGCCAGGCATTGCAGGAAAAGTTCGGGCAGCGCTTTGTACTTAGCGAGCGCGACCCGTTGCCGGAAGAGCTGTCGAACGTGCCGTCGGCGTTACGCTACAGCCGGCTGATAAGACCGTTTGCGGTGCTGGTGAGAAACTATGGGGTACCGCGATACGGCGAGATTGATCCGACGCTGCTGTTCGCCGTCACGTTCATTACCATGTTCGGGATGATGTTCGGAGATGTCGGCCAGGGGTCGGTTATTGCGCTTGGCGGGTTACTGTTTCGGCGCCGGTTGCGCGGATTCTCGCCATTTGTGGTGGCGGCCGGCATTTCTTCCATTGCGTTCGGCTGGGTCTATGGCAGCGTCTTTGGGTTCGAGGAGGCAGTGCATCCGATACTGGTTTCTCCGCTTACGGATCCGGTCAGGATGCTGATGCTGGCGCTTTATTGGGGGATCGGATTCATCCTGTTGGCGACTTTGCTCACGATAATCAACCGCCTGGCCGAGAGGCAGTATCTGGATGCTCTGTTGGACGGCAAGGGTGTCGCTGGTCTGCTGTTCTACATTGCAGTGCTGTACGCAATTCGGCGTCGCATCGACAGTGGCACGCTCGGCGAGCCTGAGTGGTCGGCAATACTTGTGTCGTTGATTTTCATGCTCGGATACAGGTGGCACAAGCTGCGGGCTGCGCCGGCGGAGCGCATCCTCGTGGTGCTGATCGAGGCGCTCGAAACCGCGATCAGCTATTTGGCCAACACGCTGTCGTTTCTGCGCGTTGCGGCATTCGGTCTTAATCATGTGGCACTCGCGGTTGCGGTGATTACGCTGGCGGATATGTTGAAGTCCACCGGCCACTGGATGGTGATCGTAATTGGGAACATTTTCATTCTTGTTCTGGAAGGTGCGATCGTTGCGATACAGGCTCTGCGGCTCGAGTACTATGAAGGCTTTTCGCGATTCTTTAGCGGTGACGGACGCGAGTTCCGGCCGTTGATGCTGACTGCCGGAGGCGGGAGGCGTTCCCAAGAAAACCTCAAATATTCAACCTAAGGAGTATGTCATGTACTGGCTTGTGGGCTTAATCACGTTGAGTCTCGTCGGTATCGTCGTTCTGGGTGTTACCTTTGAATTGCGGCCGCCTCCTCGAAGGTCCAGCCCGGCGCGCTGGCTCAAGGGCACTGTCGGAGCAAATCTTGTCTTGTTTGTTCTGGCCGAAGCCGGCCTGCTGCTAGTGAGCGTGCACGACGCGCTGGCCGCGGTTCCCGCCGCGACGACGCCCGAGGTGTCGATCGGCATGGGCCTGGCGCTCATCGGCATTGGTATTCCCACAGCCGTGTCGACTATTGCCGCGGGAATCGCCGTTGGGCCGGTGGGTGCTGCGGCGCTGGCAGTTATTGCGGAGAAGCCGGAGGTGTTCGGTCGTAGTCTAGTGTACCTAGGCCTTGCCGAAGGAATTGCGATCTACGGTTTGGTCGTGACCATCCTGATGCTTGGGAAAATAGGTTGAGGACGGCCGTGGCCAGCGTTACGGACAAAGGTGATACCTCGACGCCAACGCGCATGATAGCCCTTGGCAGTGCTGCACTGACGGAAGGGTTTGGCATGATAGGCATGGAAACGATACCTGACGCGACTGTCGAGGCGCTCGAGACTTTGCTCGCAGAACTGGTCAGGCGCCAGCAGAAGGCGCTGGTGTTCCTGGAACACCATCTGGCGCACAGCGACGGAGCCTGGCTCAAGCGCGTGCGTGCCGAGGGCGGACGCATCGTGGTTGCCGAGATTCCGCCGTTGCATGCACCCGAAGACTACCATCCTCAGGTCGAGGACGTGGTGCGCAGTATACTTGGCGCACAGGCACTTGAGCTTCGCGAATGAGCACACCGGTAAAAATCGGAGATCTTGAGTCGGCGCTGCTTGAACGCGCCCGAACCCTGGCGGAGGAGTATCTTGCCAATGCGCGTCGCACCCGAGACCAGGTTATTGCCGACGCCAATGAGCGCCTGCGCCTGCGTGAAGAGCGCGAAATCCTGGCAGCGAAAGATGAATCCGAGCGCAGCTACCGGCGCCATGTTCAGGCCAGTGAGATTAAGCAGCAGGAAGAACTTGACCGCCTGCGCTGGCAGCTGGTGCAGGAAGTAATGGAGCGCCTGACAGATCAGCTTGTACGCATCGCCGATGATCAGGATGCCTATCTATCGCTGATGGCAAGGTTCTTCGCCAAGGCTGCATCCTCCATAGAACGCGATGAAGTGATTGTTGAGATCAATGCGCGCGATCATGCGCTGTTGGCCAAACGCTGGGATTGGTTTTGTACTAGCGCCGGGGTAACGAAGAAGGCGCATCTGGCTGAGGAGCCGCTGAAGTGTCTTGGCGGCATACGCGTGCGCAGCACGGACGACACGATACGTGTGGACACGACTATTGAAGGTCGTCTTGAACACATGCGCGACGCGCTACACCAGATAGTCATGGAGCGGCTATTCGTTTCAACTGGACACCTGGGGATGTCATTCAGTGGCTGAAGCTGCGGAAGGAAAAATCATAGAGGTCAACGGACCGATCGTGACGGTGCAGCTGCCGCGCGTGCTTAATGGCGAGCAGGTGCGCGTCGGAGAGCTCGCTCTGGTCGGTGAAGTTATCGGACGCGACGGCGATCGCGCGGTGGTCCAGATTTATGAATCGACCGAATCCCTGCAGCCGGGGCAGACCGCACGCCCTCTTGGGCATCCACTGTCGGTGGAACTCGGTCCGGGGTTGCTTGGCAATATTTTTGACGGTGTGCAGCGACCACTCACTAAAATTCTGGAGGAGAGCGGGGATCACATTGGCCGCGGCCTGGGAATCGCTCCTCTCGATCGGGATCGTAAATGGCGCTTCGAGCCGGCGGCCGATCTGATTGCAGGAAAACAGATATCTGCCGGCGCAGTTCTTGGTGCTGTGCAGGAAACCCAGACGATTGCCCATCGTGTCTTGGTCCCGCCCGGAATCAACGGCGAGCTGTTGCACCTGGCGCAGACCGGTGATTACACCATCGAGCAGGTGATCGCGCGGGTGCGTGATGCGACTGGTATTGAACACCAACTCAAGCTTTATCACCGCTGGCCGGTGCGAATTGCGCGACCCTACCGACGCCGGGATCATGCCAGTGTTCCGCTGATTACTGGACAGCGCGTACTCGATACTTTCTTTCCATTGCTGAAGGGCGGCAAGGCAGCGGTGCCCGGTCCGTTCGGCGCAGGAAAAACGGTAGTGCAGCAGCAAATCGCCCGCTGGGCGAATGCCGAGATTGTAATTTATGTAGGATGCGGCGAGCGCGGCAATGAGCTAGTCGACATTTTGGAGGCATTTCCCGATCTGACCGATCCCTACACTGGTCGTCTGCTAATGGAACGCACGCTGCTGGTTGCCAATACCTCAAACATGCCAGTCGTAGCCCGTGAGGCCTCTATTTACGTCGGAGTGACGCTGGCAGAGTATTACCGTGACCAGGGCTACGACGTGGTGATGGTGGCAGATTCCACCAGTCGCTGGGCAGAGGCCTTGCGGGAAGTGGCGGGGCGGCTTGGTCAGATGCCCGTGGAGGAGGGCTATCCGGCGTATCTTGCGTCGCGTTTGGCAGCCTTCTACGAACGCGCCGGCCGCGTGCAGACGTTGTCGGGCGCATCCGGTTCGGTGACCCTGATCGGTGCAGTGTCACCGCCGGGCGGAGACTTTTCCGAGCCGGTCACCAGCCATACCAAGGAAATCGTACAGACATTCTGGGCCTTGTCGAAAGAGCTTGCCGATGCGCGTCACTACCCGGCAGTGGACTGGACCGACAGTTTTTCCGGATATGTCCACGATGCGGCAAGTTGGTGGGGCGAAAACGTCAATCCGTCATGGGGCGCGCGCCGGGCAGAAGCGCTGGGTCTTTTGTCGCAGGCCGATGAGTTGGCGCGCATTGTGAATCTGGTAGGACCGGAGGCGCTGTCCCCCGCGCAGCGTTGGGCGCTCGAGGGTGCTGCACTCATCCGGGAAGGGGTGCTGCAGCAGAGCGCGTTAGACGAGGTGGATAGTTTCTGTTCGCCAGACAAGCAATTCGTGCTTTTGGACCTGGTGCTGAGTGTCTATCACCATGGTCTCGACCTGCTCGACATCGGCGTGCCGGTTCAGCAAATGCTTAATCTGCCGGTCCTTAGCAGGGCGAGGCGTGTGAAGTCGCTGTATTCGAGCAGCCAGGTTGAGGGGCTAAAGGGTTTTGCCAAGGAGATAGCCGAGTCTTTCGCGAGGTTCCACGCAGAATACGGTGGTCAGCAGGAGCACAAGGCATGAGAGAAAAGGAATACCGGCTGAATTCTGCGGCGCGCGGCGGACTCTTGTTCGTGCGCGGAGTGCCGGGAGTGGGGCTCGGCGATCGCGTTGAGGTGCGCGACCACCGTGGACGCAAACGCAATGGCCAGGTCATTCGTACCTCCGACGTAGTGGTGCTGGTTCAGGTATTCGAGGGTACGGACGATCTTGATCTCGAGCGTACATGGGTTCGGTTTCTCGAACAACCGTTCGAGATCCCCTTGTCGCGCGATCTGCTGGGGCGAATATTCGATGGTGTGGGGCAACCACGTGACAATCGTCCGCCGCTAATATCGAGCCTGAGGAGAAACGTCAACGGCAGCCCCATGAACCCTGCGGCGCGCGCCTATCCGCGTGAATTCATTCAGACGGGCATTTCCACCATAGATGGGCTTAATTCCCTGGTGCGCGGGCAAAAATTGCCGATTTTTTCCGGTTCTGGATTGCCGCACAACCGGTTGGCTGCGCAAATCGTGCGTCAAGCCAAACTCATCGGCGAGGAAGCCCATTTCGCAGTGGTATTTGCTGCCATGGGAGTATCGTACGCCGATGCACGCTTTTTTGAAGAAGATTTCGAGTCAAGCGGTGTGCTCGGCAATGTCGTGATGTACATCAATCTTGCGGACGATCCGCCAATCGAGCGCCTTATTTTGCCGCGCACTGCTCTGACCGCTGCGGAATATCTCGCGTACGAGCTCGACATGCATGTTCTGGTGGTGATCTCAGACATGACCAACTATGCCGAGGCTTTGCGTGAAGTGGCAACCGCCAAGGGCGATGTGCCTTCGCGCAAAGGCTATCCAGGATATCTCTATTCCGATCTGGCGGAAATCTACGAACGCGCCGGACGCATAAAAAATCGCCACGGCTCGATTACCATGGTACCGGTGCTCAGCATGCCGAGCGACGATATCACCCATCCAATTCCGGATCTCACGGGGTACATTACCGAGGGCCAAATCGTGTTGTCGCGTGAACTGCACAGTCAGGGAATTTATCCGCCTGTGCACGTTCCGCCGTCGCTGTCACGGCTCATGAAAGACGGCATCGGCAAGGACGATACGCGCGAGGATCATCCGCGGGTAGCAAGCCAGCTGTACGCATCCTATGCGCGCGCCATTGAGGTGCGCAATCTCGCGTCCATCATTGGTGCCGAGGAGCTGGCGGAAACAGATCGTCAGTATCTCGCCTTTGCCAAAGCGTTCGAGGAGCGATTCATTTCCCAAGGTGAGGACGAAGACCGTACCATAATAGAGACGCTGACGATTGCCTGGCAGCTGCTGTCTCTGCTGCCTCCAGATCAGCTGACGCGCGTGCGCGAGGCGGATCTTGCAAAGTATCATCATTGGGAAAAGTCTGCGGAGAAGGTATGAAGCGGCGCCTCAAGATTCCGCCAACCAAAAGCGCGCTTCTCTCCCTGCGGCGCCAAGTGCTGTTTCTCGAGCAGGGTCATGCGATGTTGGAGCGGAAACGCGAATTGCTCACCCGGCTGGTATACGAGCGTCTCGAGCAATACAGACGTCTGCGCTCCGAGGTGCGGACTGCGTTACAGGATGCTTATCGCTGGTTGGGGGTGACTCAGATGCGCATGGGGAGTCAGATGGTACGCCAAGCAGCGCTGGGTCTGGCGCCGGCTCTTCGTCTGACCATTCTGCCGCGCTCAAGCATAGGTGTCGAGTATCCTGCGGTCAACGCCGAAGTGTTGCCACTGCAGCCCGTGGGGCTCATGTGGACCGACGCGAGTTTCGATCAGACACGGGTCAGGTTGGCGCAAGCGGCAGTTCTTCTGGCACGGCTGGGTGAAGCGGAAACAGCGTTGTGGCGGCTGTTGGCGGAACAGCGTAAGACTCAAAAGCGTGTAAACGCCCTCAAGTACAATGTGATACCACGTTATCGTGATACGATTCGATATATCCAGTCGTCACTAGAAGAAGACGAGCGCAACACGCTCTATCAGATAAAACTATTGCGCGAATCCGCCGGGTAGCGACTGAAATCTGCCGGGACGATTGCATTTCGCGGCGAGATCGTCGAGCACTTCATTAATGGGAAAAAGCGCATCAATCAGGAAACGGCGCTGCGCGTGGGCCGCTGATGGCGACCTCCAGTACCGGAATTATCACGACAAGGAATGGGGTGTTCCGGTGCATGATGACCGCACACTTTTCGAATTTCTCATTCTTGAAGGAGCCCAGGCGGGGCTAAGTTGGTCGACGATCCTGCGCAAGCGGGAGAATTATCGAAAGGCCTACGACAGTTTCGATGCAAGCAGGATTGCGCGCTATGACAGCACCCGGATTCGGCGTCTTTTGCAGGACGAGGGAATCGTCCGTAACCGGCTGAAAGTGCATGCCTCTGTCACCAATGCGCGCGCATTCCTCAAGGTGATAAAGGAATTCGGCAGTTTTGACCGCTATATCTGGCAGTTCGTGAATGGCAGCACGATCCACACTTCACGTACTTCAGGAAAGAAGGCACCAGCGCGCACGCGAGAGTCCGAGCTGATGAGTAAGGATCTGAAGCGGCGCGGGTTCAGATTTGTCGGTCCGACTGTGTGTTACGCGTTTATGCAGGCTGTAGGCATGGTGAACGACCATACGGTTGAATGCTTTCGGCATGCGCAGCTTGCAGGCAGACGCCGGCGCTAGTCTGCGGCGCATGCGAGTTTCGGTTTCTGCGGCAACAGCCTGCGTGTCCCCACTTGACGTAATGAATCGCCTCCAAATTGCGCGCCCCGCGACAAAAGCGGGTGTCGGCGGTTTTTTCTGCCGCGAAGCAACGTAGCTGGACCAACGTTGCGGGACCAGGGCGATTTTTCCGCGACACTCCGTGGGAGATGTGATGTAATGAAATCTGTTTGCACCGCTTTCACGGAGCCGGGATGAAAACAGGATTTCTTCCACGCGCCGGATTCCAGCTATTGCTGGATCTGCTTCAGCGGGCGGGTTACCGCTGCATCGGGCCGCGGGTGCGCGATGGCGCGATCGTCTATGACAGCGTTGAGCGCGCTGAGGATTTTCCGCGGGGTGTGCGGGATCATCAGTCTGGCGGAAAATATCGGCTAGAGAAGGTATCAAGTGCGCGCATTTTCGGCTGGGCGAACGGGCCGCAGGCCTTGAAGCCGATGGTGTTTGCGCCAGAGGCAGTGCTGTGGCAAGCGCGGCGGACGTCACTTAATAACATCGAGTTTTCGGGCGAAAAATCCCCATCCGATAAATTGGCGGTCATCGGTGTGCGCGCCTGCGATCTTGCCGCATTGGCACTTCAGGATCGTCATTTTCTTGCGCATGCAGCGGCGGATCCGTGCTATGCCGCGCGACGCGATGCACTATTTCTCATCGCTGTGCACTGCAGCGATCCGGCCGACACCTGCTTTTGCGCTTCGACCGGCGATGGGCCGCAGGCTACCGCAGGATTTGATATCGCCATGAGTGAGCTTGAGGGTGGATTTGTTGTTGAAGCCGGAAGCGCACGCGGAGCAGAAGTAATGTCGGGTCTTTCGCTTGCAGCGGTGAGCGCGAGTCAAGTTGCTGAGGCTGCGGCACAGATTGCATCAGCGCGCGAGCGGCAGACGCGGCATCTGCCATCGCGCAATTTGCGTGATGTGCTTTTCGCAAACCTGCAGCATCCCCGCTGGGCGCAGGTGGCGGAACGCTGCCTCGCGTGCGGCAACTGCACTTCGGTGTGTCCCACGTGTTTCTGCTCGGCCGAGGCCGATGTCACGCAGCTCGATGGTGCCATGAGCACCCATGTACGACGCTGGGATTCCTGTTTTACCCAAGGCCATAGTTACATCCACGGCCTGACCGTGCGCAGTGATACGCGCGCACGTTACCGGCAATGGCTCACGCATAAGCTCGGCAGCTGGCATGACCAGTATGGTCGCAGCGGTTGTGTCGGCTGTGGTCGGTGCATCAGCTGGTGTCCAGTCGGCATCGACATTACCGAGGAAGCAACAGCGATTTGTGCGGTAACCGGCGATGGGTGATCTGCTGCAACCGCTTGCCGCCGAGGTCGTCGAGCGCGTCCAGGAATCGCCGACGATATTCACGCTGCGCCTGCGCCTGTGCGACCAGGCTCAGCAGGCGACGTACCGTTTCGCGCCCGGTCAGTTCAACATGCTGTATCTTTTTGGCGTAGGTGAAGTGCCCATCTCGGTTGTGTCGGATCCGGAAGATGATCAGTTGTTCGACCACACGATCCGGGCGGTAGGACGGGTCACCAAAGGGTTGGCGCAGCTGCGTGTCGGAGAAAGGCTGGGCATTCGCGGTCCATATGGTCGCGGCTGGCCGTTGCACGACGCGCAGGGGCGGGACATTATGCTGGTTACCGGCGGTCTGGGCTGCGCCCCGGCCGTCTCTGTCATCAATTACGTGATGCGACGGCGTAACCGTTTCGGCAAGCTCGTGATCGTGCAAGGTGTCAAACATGCCGATGACTTGATTTGGAGAGAGCGTTACCAGCAATGGGCCAGCGAGCCGCGTACCCAGGTTCTGATCGCTGCGGATGTTGGCACGACACTGTGGCCGTGGCACGTAGGTCGGGTGACCGACCTGTTTGACCAGGTACAGGCCGACCTGCGCAATGCCCTTGTCATGATGTGCGGTCCGCAGCCCATGATGCAAGTTGCCGCGGAACAGCTGCGCGGGCGTGGTGTGGCGGACTCCGCGATGTGGCTCAGCATGGAACGCAGCATGCAATGTGCCGTCGGTTTCTGCGGTCATTGTCAGATTGGCGGATTGTTTGTATGCAAAGACGGTCCGGTGTTCAACCTTCCTGTGATCCGGGAGTTTCTTGGCGTGGCTGGATTTTGACCATGAATACTGAATTCGCAGACCGCAAACCGAAGATCGCCGTTCATAAATTTGCATCCTGTGACGGCTGTCAGCTTGCCTTTCTCAATCTCGGTGACGAATTGCTTGAGCTGTCGCAAATGGTCGATATTGTTCACTTTGCGGAATTCGGCGGCGTGAATCCGGAAGCTGCCGTCGATGTGGCGTTTGTTGAGGGAAGCATTGTTGCGCACAAGGACATTGAGCGAATCCAGCTCATTCGCGAGCGCAGCCGATTTTTGATAACGATTGGCGCCTGCGCCACTGCAGGGGGGCTGCAGGCGCTCCGTAATCTTGCCGACGGGCGCACCTGGCTTGCAGCGGTATATGCAACACCGGCTTTTATTGACAGCATGGAATTGTCGACGGCCATCGCTCAGCATGTGAAGGTGGATTTTGAGCTGTGGGGCTGCCCAGTAAATGCACGCCAGCTGCTTGCCGCACTGCGCGCGCTGCTATCTGGGGTTCCACCGGTGGACGAACGTGACAAGGTGTGTCTTGAATGCAAACGTTCCCAGGCAGTTTGCGTCATGGTTGCACGTGGATTGCCGTGCATGGGGCCGGTTACGCGCACCGGCTGCGGTGCATTGTGTCCGCGATTTGGGCGCGACTGCTATGCTTGTTATGGTCCAAGCGAGGCGGCCAATAGCGCGTCGCTTGCACGGCGTTTCGAGGGACTTGGTCTGCTTCCGGAGGCGATCGGCCGCCGTTTCCTCGGCATCAACAATGCGGCGGCGCCGTTTACCGAGACCGGATTGCACTGGAAGTCGGCACATGAGTGAGCGGCGCGAAATCAGTATACGCGTGCCGGTGTTGGCGCGCGTCGAGGGAGAAGGGGCGCTGGAACTCGGAATCCGGGCCGGCCGCATTACCGACTTGAAACTGCGGATTTTCGAACCGCCGCGCCTGTTTGAAAAGATGCTAGAAGGCAGGGATTATAGCGAGGTGCCGGACCTGGTCGCGCGCATATGCGGGATATGCCCGGTCGCCTACCAGATGAGTGCGGTGCATGCCTTCGAGCGGCTGTTTGCCGTAGACCCTGGCCCTTGGGTGCGCGACATGCGGCGCGTTCTATATTGCGGTGAATGGATAGAGAGCCACGCATTGCATATCCACCTGTTGGCGGCACCGGATTTCCTTGGCTTTGAAAACGCCGCTGCCATGGCCAGGGACCACTCGGATATCGTGCGCCGCGGGCTTCGGTTGCAGGCGCTCGGCAATGATCTGATTCGTCTCATGGGCGGACGCTCGGTGCACCCGGTTGGCGTGCGGGTAGGCGGGTTTCATTATGCGCCGGCGCGCACCGATGTGGCTGAACTTTATGCACGGCTTCTTGCCGCCGTGCCGGAAGCCGAAACCCTGGTGCGCTGGGCCGCCCGGCTCGACGTACCCATGTCTGAGCAACGTTTCGTAACCGTGGCGCTGCGTCATTCGGACGAATATCCGATGAACGCCGGGCGCTTGGCATCGAGTGCTGGTCTCGATATCGCCAGTGAGGACTTTGAGCAGCACTTCAGTGAACAGCAGGTTCAACATTCGACGGCCTTGCACTGCCTCCTCGAGGGAAAACCTTATCTTGCGGGGCCGCTGGCGCGGATCAATCTGAATCTTGAGCGCCTGCCGACGGCGGTACGCGTGGTTCTCGACGAGAGTGGTATCCGCTGGCCGAGTCGCAACCCTTTCCACAGTGTCGTCGCGCGCGCCGCAGAAATCTACTGTGCCATACTGGAGGCCGCGCGGATTCTCAAGGACTATACGGTTCCGCCGATGCCGTACGTGACAGTCAAGCCACATGCCGGAAAGGCAGTGGGTTGCACGGAGGCGCCGCGGGGAATTCTATGGCATCGCTATGACGTGGATGGCGACGGGTACGTTTTGCATGCCAGAATCGTGCCGCCAACAAGCCAAAATCAGGCGCGGATCGAAGCGGACCTGCGTGCCAGCCTTGAGGCATACGGCCTGGATCGCACTGATGACGAACTGCGCCGGCGCTGCGAGATGGTGATTCGCAACTACGACCCGTGTATTTCCTGTGCGACACATTTCCTTGATTTACGCATTTCGCGTGTCTGAAGCAAGAGCTGGAGAGTTTCCGATAGCGGAGCGAATTCACATCATTGGGGTAGGTTCACCGCATGGCGACGACCGTTTGGGCTGGTTCGCCGCCGAGGCACTTCTTGGTTCATCTGTTCTGCGCGGGTTTGGGCATCAGGCCGTGGCGGTCTCCCTGAGTGACCGGCCCGGCCTGATGCTGCTCGAATTGGCGCGCGATTCATCCAAACTTATTCTACTCGATGCGGTTTGTGCGGGCGTTAGGCCGGGAACGTTGCACCGGTTGGATGCGCAAGCATTGACTGCTGGCAGCGGATTGTTGTCCAGCCACGGTTTCGGGATTGCAGCGGCACTGGAACTTGGTCGACTCACCGGAAGCCTTCCGCCGAAGGTGGTCATTTTCGGTTTGGAAATCGCCGACACCAGAGAGAGTGCAGGCGAAGGTCTCAGTCGAGCAGTGCGTGAGGCTCTGCCAAAACTTATTGACGAAGTGGAGTGCGAAGTTGCCGCATCGTTTACGCCCTAGGGAGTATGCATCGTGGCGGCAGATGGACGTGATTCTGATGGACGCCATAGTTATCGAGCGTTCAACTTACCATTGCGCACCGCCGAGGAATCGAAACCCGCAATCGACCGCGGAGGTGTTTGAGGGTCCCTGAAGCATCCTCGCTTTTTCGAGTCACCCGGAAGCGCATTCAGATGAGCGGCCACTTTCTTTGAAAATAGACATCCATTCTTGCGACGATTTGGCGAAGCAATTGCGGCGTGCATGCTACCAGGGAATGGTTGTCTCCACGCCGACGACATGTTCCGCCATCGCCGCGGGCAAGAGGTCCGAATTGCAGCAGTGAGGATCTGGCGCATAGGTTTGTGCTTTCTTGTCGAGCACCGTTTGAGCATGGCAAACATTGCTGCGGGGATTGTTCTGGTGCGATGCAAAATGGCGTGACGCTCCGGCGCGCGCCGGGCGAAAGCTGATTGAATGGATGCCGGTCAGCCCCAGACCTTGTATTGCTTGAGATTAAGTAACAGAACAGAGGGTATGGCCTGGGTCCTGTCAGTTCTGCGGGAGCGTCTTGTCTCGCTCAATCATCGCATAGGCGGAATGATTGTGGATGGATTCGAAGTTTTCGGATTCGACCGTATACGCATCCACCCGCGGGTCGGCATTCAGCTGTGCGGCGACATCGCGCACCATGTCTTCGACAAATTTCGGATTTTCGTAGGCGCGCTCCGTCACGAACTTCTCGTCCGGGCGCTTTAGCAGACCATAGAGCTCGCTGCTGGCCTGTTTCTCAACCACGTCGATCAGGTCTTCGACCCAGACAAAGGTATTGGTGCGCACAGTCACGGTGACGTGTGAACGCTGGTTATGTGCGCCGTATTGGGAAATTTCCTTGGAACAGGGGCACAGGCTGGTAACCGGCACAATCACCTTGATGGTCATCACATGGGCGCCATCACGGATTTCCCCGATGAAGGTTACCTGGTAGTCGAGAAGGCTTTGCACACGGGATACGGGCGCGGACTTGTTGATGAAATACGGAAAGCTCATCTCGATATGGCCGGTCCTGGCTTCGAGGCGCTCGCTCATTTCGGTCAACATGTCCTTGAACGATTCGACGGAGATTTCCGGGTCGTGGCTATTCAAGATCTCCACGAACCGTGACATATGGGTGCCTTTGAAGTTGTGCGGCAGTTCCACATACATGTTGAAGTGGGCAATAGTGTGCTGTTCTCCCTGGCTGCGGTCTTTTACGCGCACGGGGTGGCGAATGTCCTTGATTCCGACCTTGTCGATCGCAATGTGGCGTGTGTCAGCCTTGCTTTGGACGTCTGCGATTGGAGCGGTAGCGGATTGACTCGCATGCTTCACGGTTGCCTTCATCGTTCGTCCTCTTTGCCTTGCCACTACGTGACTATTGTTGACTATTTTAGTCAAGTTTAAGCTGTTCCCGGAATTCTGGCAACCCCATCGGCCATCGCATTTTGGATGGTGCGCCTAATTCCGGCTGCATCCAGTCCACAAAGGGCAAGCAATTCATGGCGTTCGCCCTGTTCAACGAAGCTGTCGGGTAAGCCAAGGTGTATTACCGGTATACTAATTCCGGCAGCGGCCAAGGCTTCCGTCACCGCACTGCCAGCCCCTCCGAGAACAGTATTTTCTTCGACTGTGACAAGCAAAGCATGGTTCTGCGCCGCGGTAACCACCATTTCGGCGTCGAGCGGTTTGACGAATCGCATGTTCACGACCGTGGCATTGATCTCTTCGGCTGCGGCCAGCGCTGGTTCCAGCATAGTCCCGAAAGCAAGTATGGCCACGCTCTTGCCGCGTCGGCGCAGCTCAGCCTTGCCAATGGGCAGGGCGCGCATCAGCGTTTCTGTTTCGACTCCCGGGCCGCTGCCGCGCGGATAGCGCACGGCGGCAGGTCCGTCCAGACAGAAGGCGGTGTAGAGCATCTGTCGGCATTCATTCTCGTCCGCCGGCGCCATCACCGTGATGTTCGGTAGGCACCGCAGATAGCTCAGGTCGAAGCTGCCTGCATGGGTCGGGCCGTCTGGACCGACCAGTCCGGCGCGATCCACCGCGAAAGTCACGGGAAGGTTCTGCAGGCAGATATCGTGAATCAGTTGGTCGTAAGCACGCTGCAGAAAGGTGGAATAGATTGCCACCACCGGCTTCAGTTGCTCGCAGGCCATTCCGGCCGCGAAAGTAAGTGCATGCTGTTCGGCAATGCCGACGTCGAAGTAGCGGTCCGCATAGCGCTCAGAGAAGGCCACCATTCCGGAACCTTCGCGCATCGCCGGAGTGATGCCGATGAGACGCGCGTCCAAGTCGGCCATGTCGCACAGCCACTCGCCGAAAACCTGGGTGTAGGTCTTGCCGCTCGATTTCTTCTCCATTTTCCCGGTGGTCGGGTCGAACGGCGTTACCCCGTGGTAAACGCAGGGATTGCCTTCCGCCGGTTCATAGCCCTTGCCCTTGCGGGTCACCACGTGCAAGAAGCGCGGACCCTTGAGTCCTCGCAAGTTGCGCAGGGTCCTGATCAGAGTATTGAGATCATGACCATCGATCGGCCCGATATAGTTAAATCCGAGCTCCTCGAACAGCGTGCCGGGCATGATCATGCCCTTCATATGTTCTTCCGCCCGTTTCGCAAGTTCCCACACAGGTGGCAGCGTCGACAGTACTGTCTTACTCCCCTCGCGCACCGTAGCGTAGACTTTGCCGGACAGAATGCGCGCCAGGTAGTTGGACATAGCCCCGACATTGGGCGAAATAGACATGTCGTTATCATTGAGGATGACCAGCAGATTGGCATCCATGTTACCGGCGTTGTTGAGGGCCTCGAACGCCATGCCGCCAGTGAGCGCGCCGTCCCCAATGATGGCCACGACATTGCGCTGCGACCCCTCGCACGCGGCGGCCACAGCCATGCCGAGTGCGGCACCGATAGAGGTGCTGGCATGGCCCACGCCAAAGGTGTCATAAGGGCTTTCGCCGCGTCGCGGAAAGCCCGATAAACCCCCGCTCTGACGCAAGCTGCCCATGCGATCGCGTCTTCCGGTCAGTATCTTGTGCGGGTAGGTCTGGTGGCCGACGTCCCATACCAGCCGGTCTTCGGGTGTATTGAAAACGTAATGCAGCGCTATTGTCAGCTCGACGGTACCCAGACCGGCCGCGAGGTGGCCGCCGGTTTTGCTCACGGTACCGATTAGGAAACGGCGCAGCTCCGCTGCAAGGGCGGGCAGGTCGGACTCATCCAGCTGTCGCAGCTCTTCCGGCAAGCTGACCCGCTTTAGCAGCGGATAGTCTTTGGAATAGGGCATCAGTGCGTCCGGTCCCGAATATAGATGGCAATTTCGCGAAGGAGCCGCATATTATCTCCCAAAGCGTCGACGCTGGCGAGGGCCATCGCGCACTGTTTGTGTGCCAGTTTTCGGGCAGCCTCAAGGCCCAGTACGGCAGGATAGGTGGGTTTTTCCTGGCGCTGGTCGCTGCCTTGGGGCTTACCCAGGGTCAGGGTGCTCCCCTCAACATCCAGAATGTCGTCGATAATCTGGAAGGCGAGGCCGACGGCCTGTCCATATTGGTCGAGCGCCGCCAACGCTTCAGGCGGTGTACGAGGGGCAGCCAGGGCACCCAGGGCGATGGCTGCGCGGATCAGTGCGCCCGTCTTGCGGCTGTGCATGTCTTGAAGTTGCGGCTGGTCCAGCATTTTTCCGACGGCGCCCAGATCGATTGCCTGTCCGCCCACCATGCCAAGCGAGCCCCCCGCTTGCGCGAGTTGCGCCACCATCTCCAGGCGCCGGGCCGGGATTGCCGCCAGTGAAGGGTCGGTGGCTAGAATCTCGAATGCGAGAGCCTGTAGGGCATCCCCAGCCAATAGTGCGGTCGCCTCGTCGAAAGCGCGGTGGCATGTGGGTTTCCCGCGCCGCAAGTCGTCATTGTCCATCGACGGCAGGTCGTCGTGAATAAGCGAATAAGCGTGCATGAGCTCCAGGGCACAGGCAGGCGCGTCGAGTTGCTCCAGGGGGGAATCGAATGCTGCACCAGTTGCATAGACCAGGGCGGCGCGCAGGCGCTTGCCGCCGTTGAGGGTGGCATAGCGCATAGCTTCATGCAGGCGGCGCGGTTCGGTATCGGCGCCCGGCAGACGTCGCTCCAGCGCCGCCTCCACTCGTTGCTGGCTGCGTGGCAGGAAGTCTAGCAGGAAGGTCAAGCGGAGCTGTCGCCCTGGTAAGGCTCCAGCGTCACGTCCCCGTTCTGCTGCATGAGCTTTTCCACGCGCTGTTCCGCCTGTCTGAGGCCCTGTTGACAGGCACGCGTGAGTTCGATGCCGCGCTGGAATGACTGCAGGGCTTCTTCCAGGCTCTGGTTGCCACCCTCCATTTTTTCGACGAGTTTCTCGAGCTCGGCGAGCGCACTTTCAAAATCTGGTAATGGCGATTTTTTTGCCACGATGGCACCCGGGGTTCAGCGCAGATATCGAACGCTAACTCAGTGATCAACTGACGTCAACGTGGCGCCGGCCGAGGACACGGGCAGCGTCGGGTCAGGTGAGCCGCGGTAATACGAGGGATGGTGGCAGCCTGCTGGTATGCTGGGGTTTTGCCGATATAATGGCGATTATTGAGGTTCGGGAGTGTTGCCATGCCGTACTTTGTTTTTCGCGTTTCCGCCGACATGGTGGTGACGCCGGTCAACAGCTTTTCCAGTTTCCGCGAGGCGAAAGAGCTTTGCCGCTCACTGCGTATGGCGCAGCCGGCAGGGGACAAGGAACAGATTCGAATGACGTTTGCCGCCACGGAACAGGAGGCCAGGCGTCTGATCGCGGAAAAGCGTCAGATTTCGTCGCCACTCGAGGAATGGGAATCCTGAAAGCTTCGACCCGCAGCAATTCCTCTTCCTTCAGCGATGGTGGCGGAAGGATTTGCAGCCGTTTTGGACGGCTTGCCCGCCAGCGCTAATTACTGAATCTTCCCGCAGCGTCTGAATCTGCTCGCCCGAAACGGTCGTCCGGCATCGCGAAACAAGCCAAAGCCAAGGTCTGGCACGCCGAACCGTGCCTGGCGCTCATGGCAAAGAGTTTTTTGCCGAACGCAGCCCTGTTGGCGGTCAGCTAGCCTTTGCCTTGAAGTAATCGCGCCGCGCGTAGGTATACCAGGCGAATGCCCACCACGAAGCGACGAACAGCACGATCATGACCATTGTTGTCTGAAGGATGGTCTGTTGGCCCCCGGCAACCAGCGAATTGACGTAATCTCCCAGTTCACCGAGCATGTAGGTTTCCAGTACACGTGGCGCAAGAAGTAGCTGCAGGCGGTCCAGCGTATAGAGGGCCGTGGAAATCATTACTGCCTTGACGCCCCAGCGCTTTCCTTCCCACAACCCGATGCCCAGCACGACAAACATCACGATGTACGCGAGGTGATAAGCGAGTGCGATCACGCCGCCGCGGATCGCGCCGAGCAGCAGGACGCCATCGTTTAGCGACAGCAGTTCCGAGACCGCTGAAAGAATGAAAAGCGCCCCAGAGAATCGGAAAGTGAATCGCCCCTTGTTCCTTGCCTGCATAATTGCCGCTACCAGTCGTTTCAATTGCCGTACATTATCGGATGCTGACGCTGAGTCCAAATCCTCGGCCTGCCGGGCCGCGCTTATTTTGCCGCAGAGGTCCAGCGCGGCGGGGATACTGGTTCTGGGCGGGAGGCCGGCACGAGCAGTATCGGCGATAATTTGGATGCGGCTTCTGCAGGCTGCCGCAGGGCGCGTGCGCGAATTTCCCGACCGGCGAAAAAAAGACAGAAATTG
This sequence comes from Pseudomonadota bacterium, assembly GCA_021783175.1. The sequence continues at coordinate 1,948 of JAJXUF010000049.1, read as the reverse complement.
GTGTCGGATCCCCGTCTTCATGTACCGGTCACGGCGCGTGGGTAGACTGCCAGCAATGTCAGGCGGAATATCCAGTAGTTCTTTCACTATCGCCTGTAAATGTTTGAACTTGCGAAGCTCAATTGCGAAGTCATCTTGTCTCGTTGTTATTTCTCGGGGCGCGCGTTAGATTTTCCAAAATGCTACGAGTTTCCGTCGACGTATTCGCTTGCCGGAAGCTCGGATAACTATCCGTATACGGTCGTTGCCGTACGCGGCGCCGATGTGGCATGGGTAGGGCACACGGACGAATACCGAACAATTCTTTAAAGAAGAAGGGTGGGCAATTTGTCTGGGGATTCAATACCGATGGTCGAATCAGGCGCACTGCGGCGCGTCTTGGGGTTACTCGAAGATCTGAAGCAGACTCCGACTGGCATCGTGATTCATGACCAGATAGTGCGCCTTTTCCATGATTGCGAGACCGAGCAGGCGCAGGTCGAACAAACCTATATGTCCCTGCTGTTCTATCTACTGGAAGCCTACGCCAAGAATCCCACAAGCGAACACGTCTTGCGGGTTACGGCAAAACTCATACAGTTGCGGCCCGCCTTATCTATGGCGTCTGCCACCGATCTGCGCAGCCAGCTGCTGCATGAAGGCGAGCACGCAGCGCCGGAGCGGGACGAAGATCCAGATGCATTTGAGCGGGCGGTAGAGGGGCTGTTGGGCAGCCTTGGAAATCAGCCGAACCGGGGAGCCGCTCAAGCGCCGGACGTTTCGCCGGCGACAGAAAGAGAAGCTGCCGTTTCGCAGACAGTCGAAGCGCATCATCCGGATGCGCAAGCCCCGGCTCCGTCCGCAGAAGATGCGCAAATTCCGCCGCCCGACAGGCGCACTGCGGAAAGGCGTTCGCGTTCGCGCGAAAAGACCATGCAGCGCATTCTGGAAGAGGAGGAAAATTCGACTTCTCCTGTGGCTGAGCGGCGGGTGAATTCGGCCTATCGATTACATCTGGACCGCAAGCGGGATGAGATCGACAAGCTTCAGGAAACGCTTGCCAAGAAGGTCTCGGAGGCGATTGCGCAGAATCGAGAATTCGGCGCCCTGTTGGAGATCGAGCGCGGGGCATTGCAGCAGGCGGACAGCGCTCAGGAGATCGAGAGCTTACGGCAGATTCTGATTGGCGGCATCGATGAACTCATTAAAGGTCAGCGCTCCCTCGCCGCGAAACTGCGCGGATCGACCGACTATCTGCAGTTGGTCAAATCAGACAGCGAGCGTCTGCACGATGAACTTAACAAGGTGCGCCTGCTGAGTCTTACTGACGAATTCACAGCGTTGCCAAACCGGCGCGCTTTCATGCGTCGGCTCGAGGATGAAATCGGGCGTGCGCAGCGTTATGGCACGCCGCTTGCCCTGGCAATCATGGATCTTGACCAATTCAAGGCCATCAACGATAGCCTGGGGCATTCTGCCGGTGACCAGGTGTTGAGACATTACGCCAATGACGTGTTATCGATATTCCGCCATCACGACATGGTGGCCCGATATGGGGGCGAGGAGTTTTCAGTGTTGTTGCCCAATACGGGACAGGAAGGCGCCAGTTGCGCGCTGCGCAAGGTGCAGCAACGAGTGGCCCATGGTTCCTGTGAACACAACGGACAACGCCTCACGTTGCCGACTTTTTCCGCGGGACTAACCTTGTATTTGCCCGGCGAATCTCCGCACACCCTGATTGACCGGGCTGATAAAGCCTTGTACCGCGCGAAACGCCTGGGCCGCAATCGTGTCGAGATCGGCGATCCCACTTTGGCCCCAGACTCACGACCGGAAAAGTACAACGGCGGCTGACCGGACAGGCTGCGATTACGAGCCGTTGGACAGGTTTCGCATCCACCGTGGACGGCGCGCGCGCAAATCTTCCAGATACAGATAGATGACTGGCGTAATGTACAGCGTCAGGAAC
>JAJXUF010000213.1 GCA_021783175.1 Pseudomonadota bacterium | reverse complement strand
GATCTGTCACGCATAACCCTCCCGACCGTGCCAAGGCGTGAAGCAAACGCAGCCGCGTGTCGTTGGCCAGAACCTTGAACAACGCCACGACTTCCCCGGCTTCCGCAGAAGTGATCAGATCCCGATCCTGCAGGGATGGCTTGAGGGAACATGCAGGTAGTTTATTTCTCTTTTCTAAAGCCATCAGGTCTCCTTGATCAATTAATATTACATGGTATTGTGTAATCGTGGAATTTACAACCACATTTTTCGGGCACTCAGGAGCCAGCTACCAATTGGCTCCGCAGTCTTGCCGCTAGTGAGTCACACCGGCCGCAAGCAGGGCATCGCGTTGCAAATCCAGTGTCTAGTCGTCGGTAGAAACCCTGGTATTTGACACATCGTGCTCCGTAGAGCATAATAATGATTTCCATTTACATATTTTTAGGAGAATATTTTGAGGAGACTTGTCTTGATGCCCGTGAAGCACATCGTCGCTGCTGCGGCTGTCGCCTTTGGACTAGTGGCGGAGTCCGCCACTGCTGGGGAATCACCCTTCGGGTAGATCTACACCGCCGAACTCCACCCTGCTGGAACCAAAGAGTTCGAGCAGCAGGTCTTCGTGCAGCGCGGACAGACACAAGGCAACTACACCAACACGCTGCTGCGTACGGAGTTCGAGTTCGGCATCACGCCGAAGTACCAGACGTCGATCTACCTGAACTCGCGCTTTATCGATGCCTACCGTAACGGCGTGGACGGCACGACTGGCGGTCCTAACACTGACATTCCTGACGGGTTCGATCCCACGTCCCGTTACAAGATGCGCCGGATCGAGACGGCCTCATGGGAAAACATTTACCAGGTCATGAATCCCTTGGTTGATCCCGTAGGTGTGGCGCTCTATGTCGAACCCGCATGGGGGCCGCGCAACAAGGAGTTGGAGTTCAGGCTGATCCTGCAAAAGAACTTCCTGGACGATCGGCTGATCTGGGCAACCAACATTGAGACCGAGTTTGAGAAGAACAACCGTGGCAACGACGTCGAAAAAGCCACAGAATTGAACTTGCAAACCGGCGTCTCGTATCGCTTCATCAACAACTGGTCGGCGGGTGTCGAGCTACGCAATCACCATGAGTACGCAGGCTACGGCTACGGTGATCATCAGCACTCCGCCTGGTTCCTCGGCCCGAATATCCACTACGCAACCAAGGGCTGGTGGGTTACTGCGGCCTGGAGAACACAGATGCCGTGGGTCAAAGGTTTTACCGATGAGCAGCGCGAAGTCATCAGTGGTGGCCGCATCTATGGGGACGAGCACGCTCGCAACGAGTTCGCGCTCAAGGTAGGGATTCCGTTCTGATCATGCGCTGGGAACCATTACTTGCAGCACCACTGGTTGTTATCGCAGCACCCGCATGGGCTAGCGTATACCTCACCGTCGAACAGGCCCAGCAGTCCGTCTTCCCGGGAGAGTCCATGCGCAAGGTACACGTGACGCTCACACCTGCCCAGCGCGACGCCTTGCGCGAACGTACCGGCGTGCACCAGCCCTTCAACGAGGACGGCGTATGGCAGACCGCGAGCGGCGGCTTCTTCATCGTGGACCGCGTGGTCGGCAAGCATGAACTGATCACCTACGCGGTGGGCATCAACCGAGACGGCACGGTCAGGCAAGTCGAAATCCTGGAGTACCAAGAGACCTACGGCTCGGAAGTCCGCAACCCAGCTTGGCGCAAGCAGTTCGTTGGCAAGTCGGCCGCCTCGCCGGTAAAGCTCAACCAGGACATCACGAACATCACTGGCGCGACGTTATCGTCTAAGCACGTCACGGACGGTGTTCGGCGCGTGTTGGCGGTGTACGACATGGCATTGAAGGACCTGCCCGGTGCCGGCCGTTGAACGCATGCGCCCCTTGCTCGGCACGTTTGTGACCATCCGTGCGGAAGAGACGCCCTCATTGACGCCCGAACAACTGGAGTCAGCCGTCTGCAGCGCCTTTCGGGCCATCGAGCACATCCAGCGCTTGATGAGTTTTCACCGGGCGAACAGCGATATCGGCCGACTGAACCGCGCCCAGCCTGGCTGCTATTTGCGGGTACACCGTTGGACGTACATCGTGCTGCGCGAAGCACTGCAGCTGAACGAAGCCAGCGGCGGCGCATTCGACTGCAATATCGGTGCGGTGCTTGTGCGAGCCGGGTTGCTGCCGCGCTCCCGGACAACTGCTGCCCGATACCGCCAGCCTATGCGCAAGGCCATCGCATTGACCAACAACGGCCGCGTGAGACTAAACCATCGGGTTTCGCTCGATCTCGGCGGCATTGCAAAGGGCTTTGCGGTGGACCAGGCCGTGCGCGTTCTGCGTGATCGCAGCGTGCGCGGTGGACTGGTCAACGCTGGTGGTGATCTGCGTGCCTTTGGTCCTGATCCGAAGGCTGTGTGGGTGCGCTGCCCCACCGCACCCGGCGAGCAGCGCTTGATCGGCCACCTCCGTAACGGCGCGGTGGCGACTTCCGCGAGCTATTTCACGCGGGGTACCATTAACGATGGCGTGGCCGCCAGCGCCATCGTCAACACGGCCCGCGGACGACGGCTCGGCCTTGCAGGTAGCATCTCTGTGATCGCCAAGACCTGTATGCAGGCCGATGCGCTCACCAAGATCGCAGCGCTGCGACGGCGCGTGCCCGCCGCGCTGAGGTGTCGCTCCCAAGCCAGGGTGATCGAACTATGACAAAAACAAAACCGCACGTCTTCAGCATTCGCCTGCCGGTGTTTCAGCGATGGGCGACTTACGGTACGCTGGCCGTGGTTGCCATCAGCGGCGTGGCGTGGCTTGTCCTACACGACTGGTTCCAGTGGGGTTGGTTCGCCACGGAACACCGGCTGCTCGTCACACACGGTGTGGCCGCAGCCCTGTCGCTGACCGTCATCGGTGGTCTGCTGCCGCTGCATATTCGCTTGGCGTGGCGTACCCGTCGTAACCTCTGGTCTGGCGTCATCGCGCTTGCGGTGATGGGGATGCTCGGTCTGAGCGGCTTGCTGCTGTACTACGGCGACGAAGAATGGCGCGATATCGTGCGCTGGCTGCACATCGGAGTCGGCGTGCTCGGCATCGTAGCCGTGCCGCTCCATGTCTGGATGGGAAGGCGCCGCGTGGCGCAGCAACGTTCCGCTGATGCGCAGCCGGTGCAGCTAGTGCGCGCCGTGCGGCGCACTAGCTGACGGCGGTTTGCATGCCGCGCCGCGCCATTCTGTCCGTCGCTGAGCGACAGAATGTGCTGGCGTTACCGGGCACCTAGGACGATTCGATCCGACGATGGCCGCAGTCGGTAGCATTGGGAAATCTCGAACACGCGGGTGCTGGCGGCGCCCGAATTCCATCCCGACCGTTCCTCGGCAGCCACAACCTTACTCCAACCAAACCTGCTGAGTCCGATACAAGCGTCCGCAGAACCGTTTTTTCATGGCGCCGTGCACTTGCTGGGAGTCGTGGCTGAGGCTCCGCTAACGTGATACCTCTGCGGGGAGCATGGTATCAACGGTCTCATGAATCGCAGCCAAATCGAAGGCGACCAGGCTGGTGCGTTTGTTGACGCCGACCTTGTGCATGACCGCGCGTACCTGATTGCGTACCGTGTTGACGCTCACACGACGCAGACTGGCGATCTCCTTGTCGCACATGCCTTGTCGGAGATATCCCAGTATCTCGCGCTCGATTGCCGACAGAAGCTCGATCATAGACGGACTGATGGTGCGGTTACCAGGGACGGACAGATCGGCGGGTTCGCTCCACACAGCAACCGCTGCGCGCAGCGCGCAGATGATCTCATCGCCAAGCTGACCGCCTGTGCCGCTGACCACGAGGCGGGTTTGCCGCACACCCTGCTGCGACTGGAACACATGAAAAACTCGTTCCCGTCCGTCCATCTCCACGACGATGTCGAAGAGGTCGTTCTGTAGGACGTACGGATCGATCGCGTCGATAGCATGGATCAGCTTTTCCATGAGCAAGGATTGTTCCGCCGGCGTGTCGTCGCGACTGAATCCAGGCCACATCGCCACGCCGAAACCGTAATGTTTCCTCAGGTATGTCACCACGTGTTTTTCGTATAGCTCAACGCTGGCCACGGAACGGCGCAAGCAGCGGAAAAAACTCATGGCGATGGGAGAGACGAGATCGTTGAGTGGCTTGACTAGGATGGCGATCATCACCGACCTTCCCGCCACTTCGATGGCGCGCATCTCGCACAGTATGGGCCGCAACACGTTCTGGCCGCCCCGCAACTGCCAAAGCCCCGATTCCCCGCTTGCCAGATAGATATCCAGAACGTCCCAGCAGCAATGGTCAGCTGCGAGCGTGGAATTTGGCGGGTGCAGCAATACGTCGCAGGGCATTCCTTCGATGTCCATTGCCGCCAGGCGCCTGAAGGCTGGACTGGCGAAGTGCAGACGTTTGTCGCCGCCGATCAACAGCATAGGGGCAGCCAACTCGGACAACATTTCGTGCAGCAGGTCGTTCGTGGTCAAGGCTTCCTCTCGGGGAGGTTCATAGTGCATTTGCATCATTATATTGATTTCGACCCTGCACACCTAATGACTATATACATGTCTGCTCCGGTTAACAAGAATGTCACATACTTGATCCACACGGACGAGTTTCAACTTTGTTGAGGAGACAAAAATGCAGCATACAAAATTGAACCGCCGCAGCTTCCTGCTGGCCGGCGGTGCGGCGGTTGGATCGCTGGCGCTCCCGGCCGCCCAGGCCGCTCCCGTCAAAAAGCGCGTGGCCCGTCTGGCCGATATCAAGGTCGGCGAGCCGACCGCCTTCAACTATCCCGGCGATGAGCTCGCCTATCTTGTCGATCTGGGCAGGGCCATTGCCCGCGGGGCCGGACCCAAGCGCTCCCTGGTTGCCTACAGCGCACTCTGCCAGCACCTGGGCTGCCCGGTAAATTACGACGCCAAGACCGGCC
>JAJXUF010000212.1 GCA_021783175.1 Pseudomonadota bacterium | reverse complement strand
GCCAGATCATAAGCACTCTCGCTTGCCTCGCGCGCCTCTGTCTGACGCGCAAGTTCCCGGGTGACCGACGCAAGCGATGCAAGGCGATCGGCAACTTCACGGGCCGCGTCGATAATCGACTTTCGATACTGGGAGACCGCCAAATCGTATTGTGCGTAACGCGCCTTGAGATTTGCGCGCAAGAGCCCTCCCTCGAATATCGGGAGATGAATGGCCGGCCCGAAGAGGCCAAAATTGCTGCCGGAATCTAGAAGCCTGTTCAGATCCAGGCTTTGCTTGCCGAACTGGGCCGTCAGGCTGATGTTCGGATAGAAACCCGCGCGTGCCGCGCCGATTTCCTCGGCCGCTGATTCAACCTGCCAGCGCTTGGCAATCACATCTGGTCGGCGCGCCACGAAATCGATTGGTAAGCTCGCAGGTAAGGGAAAGGGTTGATTGAAATGGCCGGCGGGTGCGCTGAACGTTTCAGCTGCATCCGGCCCCGCCCCGATCAGGGCGGCAAGTCCGTATTTGTCGTGCGCGACGGAATTTCGCAGGAGCTCGATATTTGCCTCGTCGGCAGCGACGTCCGTTTCAGCCAGCTTCAGAGCCAGCTGCGTCTCCAATCCACTAGCGACACGCAGGCCGACAAGATGCCGGAAGGTTTTCTGCTGCACAAGAGATTCGTCCGCCACGGCAAGGCGCGCTTCGTCCCCTTGCAGCTGAAAATAAACTTGAGCGACGGCGCTAGCTACTGCAAGTCTCGTTTGCGCAGCTTCTGCCTCGGCCACTTTCGCCCTGCCAAGCTGGGCGCGCACGATGGCGCGGTCCTGTCCCCACAGGTCGAGATGGTAAGCCAAATCCAAAGTCATCTGGCCCTGGGTATGAGTGCTACCTGCAATAGGTGGGGGAAACAGGCCGTTCTCGCTGAACTTTTCACGAATGGCCGATGCGTTTGCAGAGACTTCTGGGAACAGCGCCGAGCGCACACCGGCAACCGTTTGCTGTGCGAGATCCAGCCGCGCCTGGGCAACCTTGAGGTCGGGACTATCGGCCAAGGCCTTGGCTACAAGCGCGTCCAGTTCAGGATCGCCAAAATCTTTCCACCAGTCATCTGCCGGCCATCCGCCAGACTGAAAAACCGGAGACAAAAGTGAGTTGGCAACGCTTTTCTTCATCGAATACGATGCTGAGGACGGCATTGCCGACAGCTTATGCGAGGGAATGGAGACGCAACCCGCCAGAAACGACGAAAGCGCGACAAGCGCCACGCCGAATTGGCCTGCCGTTAGCGTGCGCACCAGACTCAATTCCTGTTCTTCCTTTTTGAAGTGGTTCGCCGACGATCGTGTCGGCGCTGACGCGCAATCCGCCCTATTCCGCCGAGCGAAAAATCGACAATGTGCCCTGCAAGTCGCTCAATATCCCGCGCCTGATACCCGAATTCGGGATCGATGAGGCCTACCACGCGTCGCGCGCACTGATAGTACAGACACTGTCCCACCACGCTCAGGCTGCAGCGGCGGACCGTTTCGGCCGGAATTTCCTCGCCGACCAGAGACCGAATCAAGCTGTTCAGCCCAACGAACTGCGGTCTTACAAACTTTTCCACGATCAACTCAAAAGCCGCCGTGGGCTCAATCATTTCGCGCGCGATTATCTTGCCCATCGTGAATTGCGGCGTATCCACCAGCAGGCGCTTGAGAAAATTGCTCACATAGTTTCTCAAGTCCGCCTGCGCAGCGGACGTCGATTCGTGCCGTCTGCGCTGCGATATATTCTCCATGGCCTGCGCGGCATGATGTTGAATTACTGCGGCATAAAGCCCTTCCTTGCTACCAAAGTAATAGTTCACTGCGGCGATATTGGCATTCGCCCGCGCCGCGATGTCGCGAACCTTGGCCGCACCGAATCCGCACTCGACAAACATTTCAGTTGATGCGTCAATCAACCGCTTGCGTGTGTCGGACTCCAGATCTGTTTCCGAAGCTGTCATCTTTAGGTCATCTGTTAACGACAGGGATTGAAACGTTTGTATCAAACAATTGTTTTAATATCAAGCAAAAAAAAGGGGAGCGTCGCCGAGTAATTGTCAGCAAGAAAGTGTGCGTTTGCGTGTCGCGTTACGGGCAATGTTAGCCGGAGAGGTGGACGTAGACATATGCGTATCGGGCTCTTCAGTTTACAGGTCTCGAACAATTACGCATGCAAAGGCCTGACAATTTGTGGCATTGTTCTTGTTGGCTGCGCTTGCCGCTAGCGTGCATAAAAATCGGCACGGCCAATGTGCACTGCAATTCACGTCCGGCAAGACGAGTTGGTTATGGGTCTAAGCTTTCCCAATTATTGTGTCGCTGCCGTCGCTCGGCACGGTAGTTTGTGATTTCCAACCGCACGTTGTCGGGGTCAGAGAAGAACACTGCGAAATAGTCTGGTGCATAATCAGGATAAAGTTTGGGCTTACTCACCGAAATGTTTTGTTCTTTGAGCTGCCGCGCCGCTTCTTTCACGTCCTTTTCACTCTCAACCCTCAGGCAAAAATGATGGAGGCCAGGCGCATAAGGATCATGCTCATTTTTGGAACGAGCTGGTCTCAGTACGTACCCGAAGTGTCGGTTGTAGTAGTGAATGTGCTTTTCACCATCGATTTGAAAGCGGTTCTTTTGAAAGCCGAGAATTGGCATTACTGCATCATAAAAGCACTCCGACTTATCCATGTCGGAGACAGTGATGTAAATGTGGTCGATTCCGATGACTTGAGGCATCTGCTTATTCTGTCTGATGGCTTACAGCAACGAAGGAAAACGGAAACGGATCCAGTCAAAGCGCGATTTTATGAGTCCGGCACCGATGATCTCTATGTCAATGAAACCCATGGTTGCGAGCAACGCGCCTAATGCTACGCCGGCTTGAGTAAGCGGGCACCGGAACCCTGCTTTCCAAGTCGATCTGACGGATTACGCAGCGGGCAATCCGTTACCGACAGACACCCGCAGCCTATGCAGCTCGCAAGCTGATCACGTAATTGAGTTAGCCCCAAGATTCTGCGGTCCAGATCGGCCCGCCATTGCGCAGACAGCTTGTTCCAGTCTCGCACAGTCGGTGTTCGGCCTGCCGGAAGTGTTTCGAGTGCGGATGCGATATCCCCGAGTGGAATCCCGACCCGCTGAGCGATCCGGATCACAGCAACACGGCGCAAGACGCCGCGCGCATAACGACGGTGCCCAGCATCGTTGCGCCAACTGTTTATTAGCCCTTTCGACTCATAGAAATGAATGGTCGAGACGGGGACGCCGCTTCGTTTGGCGAGTTCTCCAACGGAAAGTTCGGGTCGTAGTGCCGCTCTGTCAGACTGCACCATAAATTTTCCCCTTGACCTCAACTATGGTTGAGGTTTTAGCATGCTGTCATTGCTGACCACAACGACAACAATATGACAGTACCCTTGCCACCTAGCCCGTCGAACACCTACCAACAGGAGTGATGGACATGCAGACAGATGAAATCCTGCAGGAAAACATTGTAATCCAGGCGGCTGGTGGAGGTTCGGCTATGGGTGCATATATGGCCCGGCCGGCCACGGGAGGCAAGTACCCTGCGGTAATCGTGGGTATGGAACTATTTGGGGTAACCGCCCACATAAGAAACATCGTAAATCGTGTTGCCGCCCTAGGTTATCTTGTCATCGCCCCTGATTTCTATCACAGAGTTGAGCCAAACGCTGAGCTCACCTACGATCAAAGTGGTCGCGCCAAGGGGTTTGAATTGCTTCGCCAGGTGAGCCGCAAAGATGTACTGGACGATGTTCGGTCGACTATGGACTTTCTAAGGGCGCATCCTGAGTCTTCCGGGCGACTCGGATTCCTAGGATTCAGCGTCGGTGGACATATAGGTTACCTGGCAGCGACTCAGATGAACTTGGCCGCATGCGTCGTTTTTTACCCAGGTTGGCTAGCGAATACTGATATCGGGCTGAGTCAGCCGGAACCCACTCTGACCATGACCTCAGGCATTGCGCGTCACGGAGGAGCGGTTCTCTTTTTTGTAGGCGAAAATGACTTTCTCATTAAGGCCAAGGATCGCGAGGAGATTGCCGCCGCGTTAGCCGAGACTAACGTGCGACATGAGATCGTCGTTTATCCGGAGGTGCAGCATGGATTCTTCTGTGATGAACGCGAAAGCTTCAATCAGCAGGCGAGGGATGACGCCTGGGAGCGGACGCAACATTTCCTTTCAGAGCTGCTAAATGACACATAACTAGCGCCGGCGCAAAACTCGATGGAACGTGCCTGGTCTGCTCCCATTAAGCCGTGTGAACAGCCAGGCGTTTTGGTTTCGCCAGTTAGGTCCCCCAGGCCTCCGTCAACTGGAAGTAAGTTCCGGTAAATTGCGAAAATAATCCAGCGACTCCGGGTTTGCCAGCGCGTCACTTGCTGTAGTCACGTCACCCACCTCCTTCAGGCCGCTGACTCCGTCAGGGTTAGCGCTCACCGTCAACCAGGTATCATTGTCAGTCCTGCGTCCACGACAAGCCAGCCGCTATTCGTCTCGAAGGGAATTTCCCATTCAGAACGCCACTCGCAAAATGTTGTACCTGCCCTATTACCTCCAACGTCCCTTGCGGCTTGCTCAGGAAATTAGTGGCAGATTTTGCGCCGCGAATTCGCGCGATGATCGCCGCGCCTGAAGTACATTCATGAGAGGCGTCCCGCCCTCAATTGCCGATTGCGGTAAAGAGAGCGAGGTCGTTGATTGCGACAATTCGCTCGCGGCTGCTATCCCGGCGTTGGTTGCCGCCAAGACGACGGCGGGCTTTTTGAGCAAATGCATTGGTCACCTCCTCCCGCGCCGCGCTGTAAGCGGCATTGCGGAAGGATTCTCGTTTTTTGCGTCCCGGAAATGCGACAAACGGATGGTTTCGTCTTCTCAAACCAGCAATATTACAGATTAACAGGCGTGCGGGACCCGACTTTGATGCGCGTCAAACGGGGCTGAAAAAAATGAACCGACGGGGATAAGTCTAAAAACTCTTTTACTTACAATCAGCGTGGCGAGAGAGGACGCACCCACCCGGACGGAAAGGCCG
>JAJXUF010000211.1 GCA_021783175.1 Pseudomonadota bacterium | reverse complement strand
TAGTATTCGCCACACGGCTATCTCCTAATGGTGATGTTCATGTCCTTCGTCACCGGTGGTTTCCAAAGGCTTGATCACTGCAAGAACCCTGATGACCGATGTATGTCCGTCCGCGAATTTCACCGTCAGCGCAAACGGCAGTTTATGGCCGGCCTTGAGGGGATTCTTCAGACCGATCAACATCAAGTGATTGCCATCCGCCCCCAGTGTCACGGGCGTCTTTGCCGGCAGGGGCAAGGATTCCAGTGCGCGCATTTTCATCACTTCACCTTCCATGACCATGCTGTGTATCTCTCCGCTCTGCGCCGATCCGCTCGCCACGCCAACCAGGGTCGCATCCGTTTTACTGGTGATGGTCAGCTGCACCGATGCGCTGTCCTGTCCAGGGGCGGTAGCACGCGTCCATGCCTTGGTCACCTTCACATCGTCGGCATAGGCTTGCGATACAGAGAGCATTGCCAAAAAACACGCAAACAGAATCTGTTTCATACTTTCTCCTGATTAGTAAAAGTCGGGGCATAACCTGATGCAAAGTAACGAGTTATTTTAGCCTGTTTATCCAATCTGGATTTAAAGTTTTCTTTATCATGCAGATTGCGTTCGGCGCACCATCTCACTTGGCTTTTTCCGATCCTGCAACCGATATCGGACCAGATGAGACGCACTAGTTCACACAACACCCGCGCAAACGATGGACGTTTCAGCAAGTCAGAACTTCACCGTCAGACTCGTATTGAAGGAGCGCCCCATGCCCGGAACAGGCGTTCCGTAAGCCACCCCGGCTCCCATGGTGGCGCCTTGGCCGACATAAGCGCCTCCCAGCGGATATGCATAGAACTTGTTCAGCGCATTTTCCAGTCCGATATCCAGGCGGGCCTGCTTCCATGCGTAGCTGCTGTACAAGTTGAGCAAGCCGTAACCGCCGGTTTTCATTTCTTTCCGCACTGCCTCAACGTTAGTCTTGGCGGCGACCAGTCGTGTCTCGATGCTATTGGTCCAATTTCCCACACGTTGTTCGACGGCCAGTCTCAGGTTCAACGGCATGATGTTGTACAGATTATCGCCGGTCGTCAGGTTCTTGCCGTTCACATAATTCAACACGCCAGAAGTGCTGAAATTGCCATAGTCGTCACTTCTTGCCAGCAACATGCGCCCCGAAACATCTGCGCCGTAGAGACGGGCAGTCTGGTTGGCCAGGCTAAGATTGAGGAATCCGTCGGTACGGACCGCACATGTCGGACATGCGACCGCATCAATGTAATTCTCCACGCGGGTGTAATAGGGCGAAACCTTCATTTCCCAGGCCTGCTGCATAGCGTCGTGCCAGTTGCCGGACACGCTCAGCGTATGGGCGACTTCCGGCTTGAGGTCGGGATTGCCTACATAGCCGTTGCCATCGCCGAACCAGTTGTTCATGTTCAACACCATGGTGCTCCTGGTTGACCACGTGTAGCGCTCATACAGGTTCGGCGAGCGGGTCTTCGCTGCGTAACCGGCTTCGAAAGATCGGCTTGTGTCCGGCGTGTAACGCGCCAATGCCGTCACATCGATGTTGTTGTCCGTGCGCTGCCGGTCCAGCGCGTTGAAGGCTGTCGCCGTGGCCAGATAGGTCGCAGAGGTGTTGTAACCCTGTACTGCCCCCGTGTTCATCTTCACCGTTTCGTTACGAATTCCGAACTGGCTGTTCCATTGCGGGTTCCAGCGCGCCTCCCATTCGGCGAACACGTCGAACCGGTCCCGTTGTCCGTCGTTGATGTTCCAGAATGTGTTCGGCGACATTCCGCCCGTGCCGGATGCCGACCACCAGTCGCTCAACCGATAGCGCTGATATTCGCTCCCGAGCCGGAGGATGTCCCGCTCGGAAAGATCCATGTCCGCCTTGACCAGCGCACCGGTATTCCTGCCCCGGGTTTCCATCGGCATGCCCGGGGCCGTACCGTAAATGAACTGCTTGTCGTCAAGAAAATTCATCCTGTGGTGCGTGTTCTCGTTATACACACGGGCTTCCAAAACGCCCCACCCATATTGTCCGGTATAGTGAAGGTTGGCCTGCTTGCTGTTATTCCCCGTCATATCCATGCGCTGATTCGGGAAACCCTGGTAGGGGATTTCCTGCAAGCCCAGTTTCAATTCGAGCAAATGGTTCTCGCGGCGCATCGCAACGCCGATCGCCTGATTGTCAGACCGGTAGAACGAAGAACCCACTTCGTTACCGTCCAGCCAGCCCCTGCCCGTTGCGGCCGGACCCGCCGCCTTGAAATCCCGTGCGGCCGTGTAGTTGCCGGATTGCACGGTTGAACCGCTGTACATCATGCTCAGACTCTCGCTGGCGATCAGGGTCATGAGATTGACGCCCCGCGCATTGCCGTTGCTGCGGTATAGAGCACCCGCCTGCCCCTTGACCAGCGTGCCCTGCCCTTCCCGGGCAAATTCCGGCGCTTGCGAATTCACCTGAATCGTGCCGCCTATGCTGTCCCCGCCCACACTGACCGGAGTGATCCCGGCATACACTTTGACGTTGCCGATACTGGACGGATCGATATACGAAAGCGGCGGATTCATGTGGTTCGCGCAGGCCGAAATCAGGTCCATGCCATCCACCTTGACGCGTACTCGGTCGTCCGCCATGCCGTGTATCGCCGGTAAGCTGGAGACCCCGCCCGCGCCATAGAAACTGAGTCCGGGCTGACCATCGAGTAATCTTGCCGTATCGCTGGTATTGGTGCGCTTCAGTGTCAGACTATTCTGGTCAAGCGAGGAATCGCTTATTGCTGGCAAGGGCTGCAGCTTTTCTGCCTTGACTTCTACTTCCGGCATCGTCTCTGTTTCAGCCGCAAAAGCGCCGGGGGCGAACGCCAATGCAACGGCAGCAGCGCTCATTTTCAGCTTCAAGATCATTGCAAATTCTCCATGAATTGACTGTGGGTAACGCCGGGCGGATTGTATGGAAAAGTTTTTGCGGCTCCCTGCGGCATATTGCCGCACCCCTTGCACAGAGCGACTCCGGTAGAATTCAGCCCCATGAATTCATCCCTGCTCGCCTCGCAGACCGGCCATTCCCATCTCCGCAGATTGATCCTGCTGCGTTGCGGCGCCCTCCTTGCCCAATCGGCAACTTTGATCCTTGCACACCGTTTTCTGAGCACCGACTTCTCCTGGGGACCGATGTTGGGAGCAGTGTCATTCCTTGCCTTGATAAACGCCCTGACCTGGTGGCGCCTCTCGCTGGATTTTCCTGTAGGCAGCCTCGAGCTGTTCCTGCAATTGGGTGTCGACGTGCTTGTCCTGACGGTCCTGCTCTACTACAGCGGCGGATCGACCAATCCATTCGTTTCGCTCTATCTGCTGCCGCTGGTGATCGCCGCCGCCACGCTGCCACGGCGGCACACGTGGGGCATGGCGGCGCTGACGCTGGCGTGCTACAGCCTGCTGATGGTGTGGCATGTGCCATTACCCATGGGGCGCGCACAACCCGAGCCCGTCACGATGCAAGGGATGGATCACATGCACCACCAAATGGATACGGCATCTCCCGCAGGCACTGCCTCTTCCCCACTGGGCGACGCCTTCAACACGCATGTGCTCGGGATGTGGCTGGAATTTGTCATCAGCTCCGTTGTGGTTGCGTATTTCGTCGTGGAAATGGCGCGTGTGGTACGCAGTCGCGATGCGCAACTCACCCGCGTGCGCGAGGAGACATTGCGCAATGAACGCATCGTGGCACTCGGAACGCAGGCCGCCGGGGCTGCGCACGAACTCGGGACACCGCTTTCCACCATGTCTGTCGTGATCGGCGAGATGCGCCGGGAATGCACCTTGCGGGAGCAGCAGGAAAACCTTGTCATCCTCGATGAGCAGGTGCGCAGTTGCAAACGCATTCTCGACTCCCTGCTCTCCCATGCACAGGAGACCAGCGGCGAATTGTCGCTGGAAGAGTTCATTCGCAACGTGCTCGACGAATGGCAGTTGCTGCGCCCGACCGTGCATTACCGCTTCCACGTAAACAGCCCCCAACCGTCGCCGCGGCTGCGGGCCGACCTTGCTTTGCGATCGGCCCTGCTTAATTTGTTGAACAACGCTGCCGACGCCTCTCCGGACGAAATGAATATCCTGCTGTTCTGGAACGACGCGAACGTCACGCTGGAAATACGCGACCAGGGCCCCGGCCTGACACCGGAAACGGCTGCGCGCGCCGGGTCGGCCTTTTTCACCACCAAGCAGGAAGGCCGCGGACTCGGCTTGTTCCTTGCCAACGCCACGCTGGAGAGACTGGGCGGCAAAGTGCGCCTGTCCAACCGCGAAGGAGGCGGCGCGACCACCGAGGTGATCTTGCCGCTGGGCAGGATATCGATATGAACCAGGCCGAGAGACCGTCATTGTTGCTGGTGGACGATGATGCGACATTTCGTACGGTATTGTCGCGCGCCCTGGATAAACGCGGCTTCGCGGTAACGACAGCGGAAAGTGTCGAACGGGCTCTGCCTTTGGCAACAGCCAATCCGCCGGAATATGCCGTGCTGGATCTGAAGATGGATGGCGCTTCCGGGTTGGTCCTCGTGCAAAAACTGCACGAACTCGACCCCGCCACGCGCATCGTGATGCTGACCGGTTACGCCAGCATTGCCACCGCGGTGGAAGCAATCAAGCTGGGGGCGACGCAATATCTTTCCAAGCCGGCCAACGCCGATGAGATCGTCGCCGCCTTTGGCCACAACGCGCGCACCGACATCCCGCTGGAAGCACACCCCGCAACCGTAGAACGTCTGGAGTGGGAACATATCCAGCGCGTACTGCACGAAAACGGCGACAACATCTCCGCCACCGCACGCGTCCTCAACATGCACCGCCGCACCCTGCAGCGAAAACTCTCCAAACGCCCTGCGGGCCTCTGACCCGCCGACCGCCTTGATGTTTGTTGTTCCGGGTTAGAATGGCCCACCCAAACGCCGACAAAAACATGCAGGGAGGGAATCAATGAACGACACGCGCGTCGATCTGAAGGCGTCCATCCGGAATCTGGACAGCCTGCCGGCCATGCCGCTGGTGGCGCAAAAGATATTAAGACTGCCATTGGATACGCTCGAAGGCGAGAAGCAGTTGTT
>JAJXUF010000210.1 GCA_021783175.1 Pseudomonadota bacterium | reverse complement strand
GGTGCTGCTTTGTGCGCACGTCCTCTGCGACATAAATATGGGTACGGCGGCGACCAGCTTTTTTTGCGGCATAACAGGCGAGATCGGCGGCACTCATAAGCTCGGTAATGGATTGAAGACCGGGACGGAACTCGAGCACCCCAATGCTTGCGCCTACACGAAAAGCTCGGTTGTCCCAATTGAACTTGAGCATATCGAGTGCCTGATGGATATTATCCGCTACACGGCGCGCATGCTCGATATCGCAATGCATAAGTATGACGCCGAATTCATCTCCGCCGAGACGCGCCAGCAGGTCGCTTTCCCGCACCTGCTGCTGCATCAGTCCGCTGATTTGCCGCAAAATCTCGTCCCCTGCAATGTGGCCTGCGATGTCATTGATGACCTTGAACTGATCTAGATCTATATACAACAGTACGTGCGTCTCCCGTCCCGGCTCGCCCGGGGATTGCAGCAGTTGCCGCAGACGATCCTCGAATGCCATGCGATTGAAAAGACCGGAAAGGGTGTCGTGCGTCGCCTGCCACGAGAGCCGGGTGGCCATCTCGCGCGCGCGCGTTACATCATGAAACACGAGTACTACACCGACTACGTTGCCTTCCCTGTTCCTGATTGGCGCAGCCGAATCCTCTATGGCAAATTCCCTGCCATCCGGCCGCATCAGAGTCGTATGATTGGCCAGTCCGACTATTCGACCTTCACGCAGGCAGCGTATCACCGGATCAATTGCCGGTCGGCGTGTGAGTTCGTTGACGATATTAAACACTTCCAGCAGAGGACGGCCTCGCGCCCGCTGCAGCGTCCAGCCAGTCATGTACTCCGCTACCGCATTCAGGAATACGACACGGCTCTCCGTATCGGTGGTAATTACGCCATCACCTATCGAGGCAAGGGTTACCTGTGCCAGTTCCTTCTCGCGGTACAGTGCCTCCTCCACCAGCTTTCGCTCTGTAATATCGCGCACTATCACGATCATCGCCGGATCGCCCTTCCATACTGTCGCCGCAGCTGTTACTTCTGCTGATAGCTCCGTTCCGACTTTTCGCAGCATGCGGATCTCGAATTGACCAAGCTGCTCACTATCGCCCTGGACCCCGCTACGCATTGCATCGCAAACCGGCTTGTCCGCGGGATAAACAAGGTCGGAAATACGCCTGGTCATCAGCTCGGCCACCGTAAACCCAAGCATGCTGGCAGCACGTTGATTGGCAAACACCAAATCTTCGCCGGTGCACACCAAAATCCCATCATAGGCATTTTCAGCGATTGCCCGCAGACTTACATCGGCTTCATGAAGCTTGGCCAACAACGCACGAAAGTCGTCCGCAAGCACTCCCAATTCGTCAGTGGATTGCGCGCTTGGCGCAGAAAAGCGCAGAAGATCGTAATCCACACCCTGCTGGATGACGCATTGCAACGGCTGTAGTGACTGTCCGAAACTGCGCACGAATATCAGACTTCCGCCAATAGCGAGCATTTCCAGCAGAATCCAGACTCCAAACGTACCGAACCCAAAATATCCAGTTTTCGTCCAGTAATACTGGACAAGCATCGTGTCAATGAGCAGTGGCACGAGCGCACCTATCAGAAACACCTTGGTTTTTACGGTGAGATGGGGCTTGCCAATCGGTGCGCCGCCGAGGACACGTCCAAACAAATCAAGAATAAGAAAGAAGATAGGCAGGCCCACAATAATGGATACAATGAGTGCGACTAAGTTGATCCGGAACCACTCGATCGCACTCGGCTTGAACCCTGTATAAAGAACGCCGCTCGCAACGACCGACGCTGGCGCCAGCACAAGATAAGCGAGAAATATCGTCCAATAATGAGCCGCAAATCCGCGCATCCGCTCCAGGGCAAGGGTCGCACGAACTTCATTGGGGTCGGCAAGATACGCGCGCACGGGTGCGATGTAACCGCGAAAATACCAAAGCGCGAAAAACATGCTGGCAATTATGAAGACCGGCTCAAGAGGGCTCGTCAGAATCTGAAACATCTGGTGTGGGGTGAAAAGGCGAATAAGAAGAATGAAGCCCAATCCGAAAACCGGCGGGATGTTCCATGCCAGAAGGATAAAAGCTCGGAATTGCCGATAAAACGATTCTTCGGTCACGCGCGCAGTCTGCGAAGCGGGAGCTTCCGCTACAGTTGATGCACTCAACCGACCCTCCTTAATTCACTATTTCCAGGAAACCGGCTTTGTTGGTCACCGGCATAATCATATTGGCGACAATACTGCCAGTCGTCCCTAGCCTTGGTCTTGCACAGGACGGGATTCCGCAAAAATCGGTTACTCTTGCGGCCATCCGGAAACTAGACCTGTGGCAGAATTCCTGTGCGACGGTATCGAATAGATATGATCGGCTGGACCTGCTTAATCTTACAGAAACCAGCACCGGTGCTCAATGAAGGCAAAGCGGCGAAGACATTGCAGAATTCAGGTCGAAACGGTCATCATTAGGACAGCCAAGGACAAGTCAAGCTGAATTGATAACCATCCGCATGAAGGCGAAAGCCGGTATTCGTGCCATTTTGCTGCAGACTAACGCCCCGGACTTCCCGCCCCGCGCCAACAGCAGTTTTTTGATAGCATGGACATCAGCGCGCAATCGACCAATTTCGGTCATCAGGCCGCCCAACTGTTGCTAAGAAAGGGAAAGCAGTGGCGTTTCAGCTGAAAAACATCGTTCCCTGGGGCAGGTCGCTCGCCGAATACACGGCCATGTTCGCGCTGTCTAGGGATGACTTGGAAAAGCGCATTCTCGATTGCGGCAGCGGTCCCGCCAGCTTCAACGCCGAACTGAACCAACAAGGGGGCGCAGTGGTCTCGGTGGATCCCCTCTATGCGTTCAGCGTAGACCAAATCAGGAACCGAATCGACGAGACCTTTGACACGGTAATGCAGGAAACGCGCGCGAATGCCGGCGAATTCGTATGGAAGCACATCCTCTCGATCGATGACCTGGGTGCGGTGCGCATGAAGGCGATGCAGACCTTCCTCTCGGACTACCCACAAGGCCGACTGACCGGGAGATACCTTGCGGAAGCCTTGCCCAGTTTGAGTCTTCCTGATGGCGTATTCGATCTTGCCGTCTGTTCCCATTTTCTTTTTCTCTACAGCGATCATCTCGATCTTGGATTCCACATCGAGGCGATCACAGAGCTCTGCCGGGTAAGTGGGGAAGCGAGGATCTTTCCGTTGCTTCAATTGGGAGCGACACCCTCTCCCCATGTCCTACCCGTCAGCAAGCATTTCAGGGCTGAAGGATACGAGGTGACACAGGTCCCGGTATCCTATGAATTCCAGCGCGGTGGAAACCAAATGCTGAGAATCAGGAAAGTCGACTGAGCTCTTCCGGCGGCTGCGGACGGGGCATGTCGTTGAAGAGCACCGTCACCCGTCCAAAAAATTGGTTGCTTAGCGGGAGATTTTGTCTCAATGATCAACGATCCCAGCTTGATAGCGGCGCGCATCGCGGTCGTTAATGCCTTAGGCGTCACGGTGCAAATAAATATTAAGCCTCGTGACAGCACGACGCCGGCCGTGATCAATGCCGGCGCCCAAGGGACGATTCCCGTGGCGATACTCTCGACGAATACCTTTGATGCAACGACGCAGGTGGGTACTTCATCGCTCACGCTCGGCACGACCGGATGTGAACAAAGCCTGGCGTTTTGTAATCCTGGTGATGAAGACGTAAGCAACGATGGATTGCTGGATTTGGCTTGCCACATCTAAACGCAGCAGACGGGATTCAAGATGGGTGATACGAGCGCGACGCTCCTCGGACGCACCACAGGCGGCGTTCCTATCAGAAGAACAGCTCCCGTCTCCATTATCCACCAAAGAATGTCGGTCAGCGGTAAATCGCAAGCAAGCCCGGCTGCATCAGTGTTGCCTTGCGTTTGTTTGGATCGTTGCGATTCGAGAGATTTTTACCGTCTCGATCGGATTGTTGTTGTCTTCCCATTGGACGTGGTTATCAACAGACTGAAAAGTATAAAATTTTCGCCTCGGGCGGCCTGACGCGTTGCAACCGCAACACCCGCACCCGCGATTTCAGAAAGTATTGCAATCCATGATTCGATACGAAGTTTAAGAATTCGCCGCTGAAACCAGGATGGCCACCTAAAGATATTCAATTTCATGTCTTATGACCCTTTTGCTATTTTAAATACCCACTGTTGATCCATACGGGTGTATGGCTTTCATCGTAAGGGGAGGTCTTCAACTTGCTCAGATGGCACTTCCTCCGTACAATCGTCTGCTACGCATTACCTTGCCGCCGGATCGATGCCATTTCGTCCAGTCCTCGTCTAATCGGAAAGTGGAACAGCCAGGATTGTGCTGAAATATTAAAGGAAGGACGAAAATGGACGGAACGGCAAGAAACAGAGGGCTTTAAGCAGGTAAGTGTCTAAAAATGCAGCAAATGGGCGATTAGCTCAGCGGTAGAGCACTGCCTTCACACGGCAGGGGTCGCAAGTTCGAACCTTGCATCGCCCACCATATTTTTCAAACAGTTACATCAATCTTGCATCAGCATCCCGTTACAGCTGTGATCAAAACTGTGATCACGGCCGCCATCACCGTGTTCGCATTGCTAACCTCTCTGTATTTCCCTAGCTCATCCCATCTTTAATACTGACCTTCCCCCAGTTTCGTAGACACCCCGTGAAGGTGGACCATACCGAAAGTGGAGGTAGTCATATCAGACAGAAACGAAACAGAAGCAAAACGTCGGCAATACACTCAAGAGTTCAAGACCGAGGCGGTACGCCTGCTGAAGGAATCAGGCAAGACCATCGCGGCCACGGTCCGGGATCTCGGCATCAACCCCCAATCTGCTGTCACGCTGGCACCAGGAAGAGCGCCATGCGGCTGCCCGTGGGACAACCCGGGGAACGCTCAAGGCCGAGGAGCTCGTGAAGCTCAGACGGGAGAATGAATTGCTCCGAACGGAGAGGGATTTTTTTAAGATCTGCGGCTGTCAGATCAATCGGTCGTTGCAACACTCGCCTGTAGTCTATCTGCTGGAGTTTCATATCCCAAGGTCTTCCTCGGTCGTTGGTTGAGCCGCTGTGCGACCTTGTTGAGCG
>JAJXUF010000048.1 GCA_021783175.1 Pseudomonadota bacterium | reverse complement strand
GTTCGTCGCATCCGATGCGTTCGCCATGCTTGGTATCGTACCGCAGACCTTGCGCAATACGAGGTGAAAGAAGGAGAAAAGAGAAAAAATAATCGTCACGCGATCGCGCGATACTGCAATGCCGCATGCGGCTTCATCGCGTTGAGGTTGTAGCCGTCGAGCAACCAGTTCAACTGCTGGCCGGTGATGGTGACCGTCGCCTCCGCACCCAACTTCGGCCAGTGGAAGCGTTCGCGCTCCAGGCGCTTGTAGAGGAGGATGAAGCCACTCTTGTCCCAGGCGAGGATCTTGAGCTTGTTGCGTTGCCGGTTCACGAAGACAAATAGCTCGGAGGAGAAGGGATCCGCCTTGAGAACGTGGCTCACGAGGGCCGCAAGCCCATCGATCAATTTACGCATGTCGACCGGTTCGCGGCACAGGTGCACCCGGCTGATATCGGCAGGCCGAATCATGGCTGCATGACCAGGTGCTGGAGCAGCTCCGCCAGGAACACAGGACTTGGCATGGAGGGAAATGCCAGGGTGACACCGTTGGGCAGCGTCATCGTCATGCCCGACTGCGGGGTGGCGCGCTCGCTCGGCGAATCGAGCACATGCACCGGCAGGAACGACACCGGCTCCGGATCCTGCCACAGGCCCCGGGTCTGAAGCCGGCTCTTCCAGGCATAAAGCCGGTGGATCTTGAGATTCGCCGAGCGGGCGTAGGCCGCCAGGCATACCCCCGCCTCACGCCAGCGCGTCAGGTGGTCGAGCCAGGCGGCTTCGTCCGGACTGGGGAGGCGACTGGGTGTGGCAGCGGTGCTGACGGATCTCTTCGGCATGGATCGCGCTCCTCGTTGTCAGTGAAATCAACGGGGAGCATGATGGCCATGCGCGTGCGGGATGGGAAGGTGGGGTTATCTAACCGCTTACGCCGGAAATACCCGAGCGGGCGCAAGGTGAGCAACGAAGAGATGAGTGGTCCGCGGTTGAAACGTGCCAAGTTTCATGGTGAATGGAACTATGTCATACAACCTCGACCTGAGAAGTAACTTGATGCTTTTATTGTTTTACACCTCCTAAGGGTATTTTGCGGGTTACTCATGCTATCGCTCTGCGCGTGCCTAACGCGGTCATTGCCACGAATTGATAAACCAACCTGCGTGGTGGCCGACGATGGCCTTTTGTGCGTAACAACGCCAACGCGCGTCAACACGAAACTACGCTGCCAGCCTCCGGACAGAAATATACTCATCGCATCGATTGGTGGCAGACTTGACCGTCGGGATGGGTCAATGCAGCCACGATCGTCCCCGCGCGACATTGTGACGTTGACCGAAACTACCCGATCTGGCCTGTAGCACATTCCTTGCAGGAAAGACGCCGCTTCAACTAAACACGTCGTGTCTTTGCGCAGTGCAGTGCGCTGCGTCGTTCGCGGGCTAGGTCCCGCAAAAGGTGCGAGTCACGCGTTCTTCCGGTTGCGGCGGCAAGCGATAGCGTTCTTTCCCGGCCTGTTCGACGTATGGGTTCTGCAGTACGGCATGAAGCTGATGAAACAGCGATAAATCCGCCCGATCTTCCGCCGCCCGGATCGCCGCTTCGATCAGATGATTGCGGGGAATGTACACCGGGTTGACCGCGCGCATGCTGGCCTGACGCACCTCATCGGTTGCAGTCTCCCGCTGCAGGCGCTCGCGCCACTTAGTCACCCAGTCATCAAACTGCGCTGGCCTGGCGAACAATCTGCGCGCATCCTCATCGCGTTCAGGAGAATGCGCCAAGAGGTGGGACAGATGATAGAACGTCGACGTGAAGTCAGCTTCGTTATCGTTCATGATCTCGAGCAAGGCACCGATGAGCGCCCTGTCCCCTTCGCCGGAATCCGTCTCGGCCCTGAGACCAAGCTTTGCACGCATGCCAGCGAGCCAGGCGGCTTCGTACTGATCCCGGAAAAGCTCCAGTTGCGTTTGCGCGATCGCCACCGCCTCTTCTGGGCTCTTCGCCAGTAACGGCAGCAGCGCTTCGGCAAGGCGTATCAGATTCCACAGCCCAATGCCTGGTTGGCTGCTGAAAGCGTAACGCCCGCGAAGATCGATCGAACTGAATACCCGCTGATGCGCATAGGCATCCATGAAGGCGCAGGGCCCGTAATCGATCGTCTCGCCGGCAATGGACATGTTGTCTGTGTTCATGACGCCATGGATAAACCCGAGTTGCATCCAGTGCGCTATCAGGCGGGCCTGACGCGAGATCACTGACGCGAGGAACGCGGCATAAGGCTGCTGTGCTCCGCCGAGTTCCGGATAATTGCGCGCAATGACATGGTCCGCGAGCTTTCTTACAGCCTCCACATCGTGTCGGGCCGCAAAATACTCGAACGTGCCGACCCGCACAAAACTTGAAGCCACGCGCGTAATCACGCCGCCCGGCAACAGGCGCTCGCGTGCTACCGCCTCACCGGTGGCCACGACCGCCAATGCACGCGTGGTCGGTACACCGAGGCGGGCCATCGCCTCGCTCACCAGATATTCGCGCAGCACGGGGCCGAGCGCCGCCCGACCGTCACCGCTTCGTGAGTAGGCGGTACGCCCACTGCCCTTCAGCTGCAGATCCAGCCAGGACCCGTCGGCCGTACGCACTTCGCCGAGCCATATCGCCCGACCATCGCCGAGTTGTGGAACAAAATTGCCGAATTGGTGGCCGGCATAGGCCATCGCTAGAGGCTCGGCTCCCTTGGGCGGCTCGTTTCCGGAAAACATCGCAGCGAGGTCCGCGTCATTGACGTTGTCGGCAGACAATCCGAGTTCTCGAGCGAGCGTATTGTTGAACCGGATCAAAGTTGGCCGTTTCACCGGCGTCGGTTCCGCCCTGGCGAAAAAAGGTTCGCCCAGGTGGACAAAACGATTGTCAAAGGGTATGTGCAGCACGCGTTTGATGATAGGTTATCCCGGAAAAAGAGATAGTGTAACCGAGTGGACGCAATAGAAAGACCGGAAGGAAGTGTGGGTATTTGTTCAGGCACGCGACAGCCAAAGAGGGACAGCAAGCAATGGCCACCGTCATTTAAGAAATTGTCTGTGCAGTTGCGCTCGCATTTGCCCCGGAATTTTGCATGCTACACAGACCTGCGCGAATTGGTTTAGGCCTCCCCTGGCGCAAATCTCCGCCAGGGGAGTTTCTGTTCCTCCCGTCGGCAGGCGTGTGTCGGTTAATCCTTAGTCTGGTAGATCACCTGTGCATTGATATCCTTGACCGCCTGTTGGTCGAAATTCTTGTACTCCGCCATCATTGCCGGCGAGCACACGTTACCCGGCGTTTTGTCGTCCAACAATCGCGTAACCACTAGCGTATGGTGGTGCTGGCTATAGATTGAACGATAGCTCAGGAAGTCGTTGGCAAGATTCATGTTCTTCGGTACCGCCAGAATCTTCACGCTCTTTGGAAAATTCAGAGTGTACTGTTCCTCCGTATAGCCGCTTGCGCACGAGACGTCGACTTTCTCAACCGGCATGACTGCCGGCGCCATAAAGCCGGCGACAGGAGCCTCGCTGTAAATCAGCGGGCGAATCTTGAATCCCCCCATTCCCGGCAGATTCAAGAAGTTCTTCATATTGAAAGTCACGGAATACTTGTAGGTGGCAAGCAGCGGAGCGGGGTCCCCGTCATCAAGGGCGCCGGACCCGACTGCGCGAATTTCGGCGTAGCCACCGTTAAGCAGCAGAGAATTGGCGAGATAGGCGGTATTACCGACCAACTCTCCATAGCTATTATTCGCGGCACTCAAATCAACTAAATTGCCGTTGAACTGAAGATCGAGCGCCATAGCATCCGGAATGGAATCACCTGGCAGATAAAACCCTCTTGTGATGTAACGCAGAAAGCGGAAATGCCTATCCGGATGGATCCCAGAAACGAGTCAGCGGTGTCTTTATCTTTGGCGGTGTGGTGACACATGACACGAACCTTGTCGGCCGCAATGGTGCAGTTTTACTTTCCTAACAGCCAGCCTAACTCGGGACTACAGTTGTTGCCTTGACCAGCTTCTTCTTCCGCAGCAGGAAAACCATTGCACCGATTGGCAAGGAAAACGAGAGAATCCATGGCCCATAAGGTGGAGCGAAGGCGCTAGCCCCCAAGACTTGAAGGTATAATGGGTTCAACAACCATTGCCCGGTCGTCCAGTTTACGGCGAACTGGCCGACTCCAAGCATGATAAAAACGATCCATAGCCATTTACGCCTTAACGCGCGCATTCTGACACACCGCGCCAGCGCATAGACGATGAATAGCGGAACTGCGACGGCGAGTACCAGTACCAGATAATCAAGCGGAGTTTTGCCGGGCAGCGAGAACTTATTTATATGTTCCAGGGAATCAGCAATAGGCTTAACGCGGAAGCCGACGATAGACGAGACTCCCTCACTTTTCCGGTTCGCCACATTAACCAGCAACCACTGTTGCGGAAAATGGTATTCAAATGTGATATTCGTGGTTGTCGATTTTTGTCCGCTAAGGTTCTGGGTGAATTGCTGTGCGCCCACAATCTTGACGGATAAGGGATTCTGGGGCGGAATCATCCCCGCCATCGCCACCAAAGTTTCGCGAATATTCGGGGTTCTGAGACTTGGATTGAGGTCTTTCTCAATCGAGTCGTATTGACCTGCTCGAAGCAGAGCGATGTAGTTCTTCGCTGACTGGACATTTTTGGCTGATGCAATTTTCTCCATCAGCGCGGCGCGATGGCAGCCGGAAATGAGCACGCTGATCGCAATGATCGGAATCAAGAAGAACTGCCGCATACTGCCTCCACTTTTGTTTTTTATATGAAAGACCGAGGTCTGGATCCTGCGATCCACCAGCCTCATTCTTCCGCTCGCAGGAGCGTTTGTATTCCTCGCAGCTTCGATGGCCAGTGCCACCTATTTGACCTGCCCAGAGGGACGCTCGTTGATTCGCCTGACCTGGCACCAGCGGCAATAGTTTCAAGCTACTTAAGCGCCTCCTCCGCGATCTTTTCTATTGTGGCATCGATGTCTTTTGCCGAGGCGTCAGCGTTCCCAATTGCGTACCGCTGACCAATAAATGTGCCATTGGTGTAGCTCAGCCAGACTTTCCCTGATGGATCCTGCCAGACAGCGGCCTTGAAGGGGATATCAAGCGCGACCAGTGGAGCTTCCTTCAACATGTACGGCCCGCCTTTGCCGCGCCCAAAAATCAACAGCTGGTTGGGCGGGATGTCGACTTCCACCTTCTTTGACAGCTGCTGCCAATCAATGCGGCTGAAAAGAAGATTGTCTATTTTCCTTTCGGCTAATCTGCCGCAAGGCTCTGTGCGTAGAGTATTGCAAATTGGCCTGCAACCCAACCGTACCTAAGTTTAGTCCATCCCATATTCATGGACATACATTAATCGCTGGGTCTGTGGCTAAGTCGCAATGATTTCTGCTTCGGTAAATTAGTGCGCTATTCGGGGCTGTGTGCGATGGAGAGGCATTTGCCGCCCGGGGTTTACCACGTCGATGCAGCAAGGACTGCTGATTTATATGGGGTCTGAAATCCATCTGAGGTGATGGTTCAGGCAAACGGATTCAGCCGCAACGCATTCTGGATGCGATCCCGATGGTCCTTGCTGACATTCGCTTCATCCGCATAGTCGCGCCAGCGCGAAACCACCTGCTGCACTTCACTCACAATCTGCTCCGCGCCCCCACGTTTCATGCTTGCCCGGTCCGCGCATGTCGTAAAGTCCGCCATCACGAAGTCATCTCGCTTCCCGTTCAGTGACATCTGATGCATGGAAGTCCAGCGGCCGCCCGGCTGGTAACTATAGGTGACATCATATGCAGGCGAAAGCCGCCAGATGCCTTGCTTGTCCATGAGGAAGGCAATGTTCTTGGCGTGATCATCCTGGTTGCGCGCAACGATGTTGAATACCATGCGCCGAAACTGCTGTTCAATATCGCGCATGGGCAGCTTGAGTTGGCGCATGACGAGGAGCGCCTGTTCGTAGCTGTAGGCGCCAGCCTGGTTGTAGTCGTAATGCGCCAGTGCGCAGAGCGACTGCATATGCAACTTCTCGCCATCGTCCAGGCGGTCGAAACGCTTGGCCATGAAATGGCGTCGGCCGTTTTCCTCAAGCAGCCGACATGGACGCATCTCAATCCCGGCGTCGGTTGCCATCTTGTAGTAGGCATATTCGATGGCGCCGTAACCTTGCGGGTCCTCGAGTTCCTTGTCCCGGTTGCCACTCACTCCATCGAACTTGAGCAGCCAGTACTCAAAACCATCCCCTGCCGGCAACTGGCCAGAACGGACCTCGTTGGTCTTGGGGTTCCAGGCAATCACCGCCTTGGCGCGGGCACCCCCGGCGGATGTACCCACATGCAGAATCTGCTTGAGCGCTTGACCTTTCTTCTTGTCATCGCCGAATACCGCATCAAGTTCATTGCGGTGCGTCAGCACTTCGGAGGCGAGCTTCACCAGATGATCGACGCGCAGCTTCTCTGCGCGGTGGGTTTCCGGGCCCAGCAGCGGCTCGAACTCCAAGGCGCCCATGCCGCGTCGCCCAACGTAGCAAAGACGTTCAATGGAATTGAACGACGCGGCCGCCCTACCCTGCGTGGCAAGCCAGGCATCGATGAGTGCATGACCGAACTTGTCCGGCAAGGAATCGGCCAGCATGCCGGGCAAGCCAAAGAATGTTTCGCGCGCAAGCGCCGGAAAGCGATAAACGGTATTGGCAAGAGGCATCACGAGCGGCGCCGCCTCGATGCCGCTCGTGAGAAATTCCGTTGCATACTCAAAACTCGCCACATCCTCGCCATCGGCAAGCGCCGCGGCGCCGATGGTGCTGCCCCAAAGCTTGACCTCGGCAATGGTGGTCACCGATCTTCACCCCACACCCATGGCTTGGTCTGCGCTTTCTTTTTTGCTTGACCTGCGGTTCGGTCCTTGCGGGGCGCGCGTTTGCGGATGTAACTTTTCTTTTGTTGCTGCAAGAGTTGCATGGGCGTGGGCCCGGCTTGTGGAATCAGCTGTTGCAGATTGCCAAGGATCCCCAGCACGCGAAGCACACGAATCCAGGTTACGATTTCGGCAGAGTGTCCGGCCTCCATGCGCTCCACGGTACGCTTGGACACGCCAGCTTCTGTAGCGAGCTTGGCCTGGGTTAGTCCAAGCGCAATTCGTCGCGCTGTAAGGCGATTGCCTAGTACATTAAGGACTTCGTCATCATTGAGCAGGATGTCAGCCATATAAGGCGACATATACTACGATATATGTGTTTTTACAAGATATATATCGTAATATATGACGGATTGTGCCAAGAATCGGCTCCTTTCCGCCCCGATTCGTGCCGACTGCTGTTGTCTGGCCTAACAGTCAGCCAAAACCTGCAAGCGCACAGACTCAAAACCAAGCTGCGCAACGCCTCCCCAAAAGGGCGTTGAAGTCGGTGATGCGCGTCTTCAGGGCGTGGGCACGAGAGCGATTTCCACGCGCTGATTCTGTGCGGCAACACGATTCCAATCGCCGGCGGTAACCGCATTGCTGCCCTGCGGATAAGGCACGAGGGGGTCGGTGCTTCCCTGGGAAGTTACGCTAATTTGAATAGGCGAGGAGGAGTTATCGTTGTCGGCAACATAGCGCGAGAATGCCGCCGATTCGTTCATGCCAATCTGCACCGCTGTCTCCGGCGCCTGCATGCGGATTTCGCACAGCGACAGCGGCAGGTTGGCACGCGGCAGCCTGGCTGCGCCTTGCGCGTCGCGTTGAATGCAGAACTCGCCGCTATGTACAGTGATTTGCAGGGTGCCTTGAAATCCCGCATCGGTCAGGCGCGCGACCAGGTCGCGCACTTGCGACATACGGGCATCGTTGAGCGGCAGACTGCCGAACGGGTACTGACCATGCTGGTTGAAAACCCAGGCCACGGTAGCGAGCAGGGAACTCGTATCGTGCCGATCGTTCGCATCGAGCGCGGTTCGGGCCGAGTCAGCATCCTGGACCTTGGCGAGCGCACTTGCTTGGGCCGCCTTGAGCGCCAGGTTCTCCTGTTGTAACTGCTTGCGCAGAAGTTCGCTTTGCTGATCGCGGTGATAAAACCATGCGCCGGGCAGCAGCAGTGCCGACGCCAGTGCTGCGTAGAGCAGTACGCGTGCCTGCCCCAGATTGGTGCCGCCTTCTGAAGCGCCCGCCGCATCCACAGCCGACGCCGGCGACGCGTCATTTGCGCTGGAAGCGGCGCTATGCCGCACGATCGTGTTTGCCATCGGCGCGGGTGGCGTGGACGCCATGTTCGCTGTTCGCGTCGTCTCGACCCTGCGCAGAATCTGCGTTACCTCATTGGGTGTGGTGGGCTTATGTAGAACGCCGACGGCGCCAAGCGCCAGCGCTTGCGCCATGTAGGCCTCGCCTTCTTGTGACGTATACATGATGACCGGAATGGCCGCCGTCTGACGGTTATTCTTGAGTGCGGCGAGCGTCTCGAAACCATCCATGCCAGGCATCATATGGTCCAGAAACACTATTCCCGGTGCGTTGCCGTGCAGATAATCGAGCGCTTCCGGCCCGGATTCCACTGTGTCCGCAACGATCCCATGCGCCTCAAGCATACGCTTCAGGGTGGCGAGCGCCACACGCGAATCATCGACAATCAGTGCGGATCGGGCCATAAGGGTTTGGATAATATCCGGTGGGTACCATGAGGGATCAATATCATCATTATATATCGCAATTTGCGACGGGTTAGCGGATCTTTAGTTATACCCTCGCGGCGCATGCAGACCGGACTGCATATCTGGCGCCTAAACCGCGCCGCCCTATTGGCCTGTGGCCAGGTCTCACGCTGGCGCTACTTTTTTAGCTTCCCGCGCCGAAAGATACGCGCCCGCGACAATCAACACCCCGCCCGCCCAGTCGCGTGCACTGACGTGCTCTGTAGTAAGCAAGTGCTGAGACAGGGCACCCGCCACAAGTTCGAACAGCATGATCACCGCCGACTGGTAAACCGGCATATGGGTAACGCCGTACTGCACCATGAGGGTCATGAGCAAAATGCCGAAAAGGCCAAGCGCTGCCGCGCCCGCAAAGACTCCTGCGCCGGTGTGAGGCACGGGTAGTCGCAAAGCTGCAATCATGACGGCGGCAACCAGGATGACGCCGACCCAGATGCTCACCGACTTGGCTATGATGGAAACCGAATCGAGCTTGCGCACGATAACGTTCGCCAATGCGAACGCGAACCCGGAGCTGATGGCCAGCCAGTCGGCAGTGTCCTGCGGCCAGAAGGCGGCGGCGCGCGGATCCCATAACATAAGGAGTGCCCCGCTCATGGCCAGCAGAAGACTCGCCATGGCATAACGCGAGACTCGCTCGCGCAGCCAGATCCACCCCATGAGCGTCGCCCAAAGTGGCGAGAGGTAGAAGAGCAGCAAGATGCGCAGGATATTGCCGTGCAGCACCGCCTCGATGAAAGCCACGTTGGTCCAGCCCCCGGCCAGCATGAGCAGCGAAAGCAGCGCCGGGTTTTTCGCAAACTCGCGCCAGCTTGATGCGGTGCGCGGAAGGCTGAAAGCGAGCGCGCTGACATAGAGCACCAAGGTGAGCCAAATTCCGTTGAGTCCCGCCGATTGCAGCAGACGCATGGGGTACCAGATGACACCCCACAGTGTCGCGCCGGTCAGCAAAGCCATGACCGGCAGCACGGATGAAGCGGGTTTGGATGGCATCGGGGGCTTACCGTATAATCGTTTTTCTTTAATAATGACTTTTCGCCGCACAGAATGAATTCCAGACTCGCCGGTCTGCAACCCTATCCGTTCCAGAAGCTTGCCGAACTTACCCGCGGCGTCACGCCTGCTGCGGGCAAATCGCTTATCCGGCTTTCCATCGGCGAGCCACAGCATGCAGCACCGCGCTTCGTTTTGGAAGAGATGAACGCCCAGTTCCAGACGCTTTCCGCCTATCCAAGCACGCACGGCCTGCCGGAGCTTCGTGCCGCAATCGCCGACTGGGCCAATCGCCGTTTCCGGCTCGAGCGCGTGTCACTGGATCCCGCACGCCATGTGTTGCCGGTGAGCGGAACACGCGAGGCGCTGTTTTCCATCGTCCAGGCGGTAATCGATCCGGCCGACAAGGAACGCCCGGTAGTCATCATGCCGAACCCGTTCTACCAGATCTACGAGGGAGCGGCGATCCTGGCTGGAGCGGAACCGTATTTCCTGTCCACCACCGCGGAGTCGCACTACCGCATGGATTTCGATTCGGTGCCGGCTGACGTGTGGAAACGCACCCGTATGGTTTTTCTGTGTTCACCAGGGAATCCCACCGGCGCAGTGATGGGCCGCGCCGAACTTGCGCGGGTCATCGAACTCGCGCAGCGTCACGATTTCCTGATAGTGTCGGATGAGTGCTACTCCGAGATCTATTTCGACGAAACGCGCCCGCCGCCCGGCATCCTTGAGGTCGCAGCCGAGCAAGGCATCGCGGACTTCCGTCGCTGCCTTGCTTTCCACAGCCTGTCCAAGCGCTCCAACATGCCGGGACTGCGCTCTGGTTTTGTAGCCGGCGACGGCGAGATCATGGCCAAGTATCTGCTGTATCGCACCTACCACGGCTGCAGTCTGTCGTCGCTGGCGCAAGCCGTCAGTATCAAAGTGTGGCGTGATGAGGTCCATGTGCGCGAAAACCGCGATCTTTACCGCGCGAAGTTCGACGCCGTGCTGGACATCCTCGCCCCGGTGCTGGAAGTAACGCGCCCCGACGCCGGTTTTTATCTCTGGCCGCGCACACCGCAGGACGACGAGACTTTCACGCGCGGGCTGTACCAGCACGAAAATGTCCTCGTTCTGCCCGGCAGCTACCTGTCACGCAACGTCAACGGCGCCAATCCCGGACGCCAGCGCGTGCGCATGGCCCTGGTCGCGCCGCTCGCCGAATGCGTGGAGGCTGCGCAGCGTATGCGCCATCATGTAGAATCGCTCTGACATAACAGGATTGAACCCATGACCGATATCAAGAACATCATCGAACAGGCGTTCGAACGGCGTGCCGAAATCACACCGCGCAACGTCGACACCCACGTCAAGGACGCAACGCTCGAAGCCATCAGCCTGCTCGATTCAGGCAAGGCGCGTGTGGCGGAAAAGAAGAACGGACAGTGGGCGGTGAACGAGTGGCTGAAGAAGGCAGTGTTGCTCTATTTCCGCATCGAAGACAGTGCGCTCATCAAGGGTGGTTACACGAATTACTACGACAAGGTACCGTCCAAGTTCGCCGACTACAATTCGAAGAATTTTCGCGAAGGCGGCTTCCGCGTGGTGCCGCTCGCCACCGTGCGCAAGGGCGCATTCATCGCGCCCAACGTCGTGCTCATGCCGAGTTATGTCAACATCGGCGGTTACGTTGACGAAGGCAGCATGGTCGACACCTGGGCCACGGTCGGTTCGTGCGCACAGATTGGCAAGAACGTCCACCTGTCGGGCGGTGTTGGTATCGGAGGCGTACTTGAGCCGGTGCAGGCCGCGCCCACCATCATCGAGGACAACTGCTTTATCGGCGCGCGCTCCGAGATCGTCGAAGGCGTGATCGTCGAGGAAGGTTCAGTGATTTCCATGGGCGTATTTATCGGCAAGAGCACCAAGATCTACAACCGCGCGACCGGAGAAGTCAGCTACGGGCGCGTGCCCGCGGGCTCGGTGGTTGTATCCGGTAATCTGCCCTCCTCCGACGGCAAATACAGCCTGTACTGTGCGGTGATCGTGAAGCAGGTTGACGAAAAAACGCGCGGCAAGGTCGGAATCAACGAACTGCTTCGGGATATCTGACAGTGAATAACCTGAATTGCGGCACGCGGCGCTAGCGCATCCCCTTTAGCGTATGTCCGAAACCCTTAAACTCGCCATGGATCTTATCGCGCGCCCGTCGGTGACGCCGCGCGATGAAGGCTGCCAGGAAATCATGATTGCGCGCCTGGAAAAAATCGGTTTCCAGATTGATCGCCTGCCCTTTGGCGAGGTGCATAATTTCTGGGCACAACGCGGCAAGGCCGCGCCGCTCGTCGTGTTTGCCGGTCACACCGACGTGGTGCCAACCGGTCCACTCGAGGCATGGACAAGCGATCCTTTCAGGCCGCAGATCCGCGAAGGTTTTCTCTACGGCCGCGGCGCGGCCGATATGAAAGGTTCGCTCGCAGCTTTCATCACCGCGATTGAGGCGTTCGTCGCGCGCCAGCCGAAACATGCCGGCGCCATCGGACTGCTTATTACATCGGATGAGGAAGGCCCGGCGGTTGACGGTACGATCAAGGTGGTCGACTGGCTCAAGACACGGGGGCGGAAAATCGACTTTTGCGTCGTGGGCGAACCATCCTGCCAGAAGACGCTCGGCGATGTCATTAAGATCGGCCGACGCGGTTCGCTCAACGGTCGCCTGACAGTCCATGGCGTACAGGGCCACATCGCCTACCCGCAACCCGGACACAATCCAATCCACGCGTTCGCCCCGGCACTCAACACGCTGGTCGGCCTGGAATGGGACCGGGGAAACGAGTTTTTCCCGCCCACGAGCTTCCAGGTATCGAACATTCAAGCCGGTACCGGGGCCGAAAACGTGACCCCGGGACAGCTTAGCGCGGCATTCAATTTCCGCTTTTCCACTGCCGTGACCGAAGCCGAACTGCGCCAGCGCGTGGAGCAAGTGCTTGCGGCAAGCGGCGTGCGCTATGACCTGAACTGGAATCTGTCGGGCCTGCCA
Organism: Pseudomonadota bacterium; assembly: GCA_021783175.1. The sequence goes on along the minus strand of JAJXUF010000048.1, from coordinate 9,308 downwards.
TTTTTCACCGGCAAGGGACAGCTGGTGCAAGCGTTGAGCCAGGCTGTGCGCGACACGCTCGGCCAGAATCCCGATCTTTCCACCTCCGGCGGTACCTCCGATGGCCGCTTCATCGCTGCGCCTGGCACTGAAGTCGCCGAATTCGGCCCTCTCAATGCCACTATCCACCGTATTGATGAATGCGTGGCGATAGCCGACCTCGAATCCCTATCTCAGGTTTACACCCGCACCCTGGAGCGCCTGTTGGTCTGATTCCAGCCCTTGGGCAGGTTATTTTCCACGATTTTTTATGCAGTTACGTACTGAAGTCCTTGCGGATTCTGGGATTGTGTAATATCTATTTATATTAGGCAGTCTAGACCAATAACGAATCCGCGGATCCATTCATGACCAAAGGGGGTTTCCTGACACGGGACTGGTTCGCCGCCCTGGTCCTGGGAGTGATATTCATTGTTGCCGTGCTCAGCGGCCTGCCGCTCATCCGCAATCTCGAGTACCTGGCCTACGACACCGGCGTAAAACTCACTACCCGCAGTCCGCGCGGTACCGACAACATTGCCGTTGTGGCGATCGACGACAACAGCATTCGCCAGATCGGCCGCTGGCCGTGGCCGCGCAATATTTTGGGCGAGGTCATAGATAAATTGTCGCAGGCGCAAGCCAAAGTCATTGCGCTGCAGGTCTTCCTCAGCGAAAGCCAACGGGATCCGGGACTCGCCTACATCAAGCAGTTGCAGGATATCGTCGATCAGGATCACGCGCCGAAGGCGGCGCACCAGGAATTAAACCAAATCCGCGGCGTGCTGGCGCAGGCGCAGCAGAATCTCGATACCGACGCGCAGCTCGCGCAGGATTTGGCGCAAAGCCACGGTGTGCTGATGCCGATGTATTTCCGTTTGGGTAAAGCGATCGGTCGACCGGATGCCGCCATGCCGACCTTTGTCCGCGCCGACCGTTTAGCGCGCGTGGTCGCGCCGGGGAATGACTTTTTCGGGCCACCGACCGGCGTCAGTGTCACCACTCCGCTGGCGCAATTCGGTCAGTATGTCGCAGGTGTCGGACACCTCAACATGCTGCCGGACCGTGACGGCGCGGTGCGTACCGAACCGCTGGTTGTAGATTATTACGGCGACTATTATCCCTCGCTCTCACTGCTTATTGCCGCCAAGAGCCTGAATCTCGGCGTGAACGACATCACGGTGAATCTCGGCCAGGGCGTGCGCCTGGGCAACCTGTCCATTCTCACCGACAGCGCGCTGCGTATGTATCCCGGATTCTATCGCGACCGCGCCAACGATCCGGCTTTCGCCACCTACTCGTTCGCCGACGTGCTCAACGGCAAGGTCCCGATGCAGGCTTTCGCCGGCAAGATTGTACTCATAGGTGCCACTGCCGTTGGCATCGGCGATACGCGCGTGACGCCAGTGTCAGACGCCATGTCCGGACCGGAAATCACGGCCAACGATGTGGCGAGCATCCTGAACCAGGACTTCTACGTGCGCCCGGCGTGGGCACCGCTGGCCACGATTGGCATGTACTTTTTCATTCTGCTGTACCTCATGTTTCTGCTGCCGCGCATGCCGGCCGGCCTGGCCGCTGGCGTATCGCTGGTGGTCTTCGTGGGATTGCTCGGCAGCGAACAGTACCTGCTGATCGAAAAGCAGCTGTGGCTGCACACGGCAGCGCCGGCGCTGTTGCTATTGCTCGGGCATCTTCTTATCACCTCCAAGCGCTTCTTTGTGGTTGAGCGTCTGAAGGACCAGGTGTCGGCCGATTCCGCCCAAACCAACCGCCTGCTCGGCCTGAGCTTCCAGGGCCAGGGCCAGCTCGACATGGCCATGGACAAGTTCCGCATGCTGCCGGTGGACGATTCAGTGCTCGATCTCATCTACAACCTGGCGCTCGACTTCGAACGCAAGCGGCAGATCAACAAGGCGGTTGCTGCCTACGACTACATTCTGCAGCACAATTCACGCTTCCGCGATGCGAGCGAGCGGCGCAAGCGCGCACAACAGGCGGACAGCACCGTGGTTCTGGGTGGCTCGCGCACCGGCCCGGGCGGTACGTTGGTATTGGATGGCACCGACCAGAAGCCGACGCTTGGACGCTACGAAGTGGAAAAGGAATTAGGCAAGGGGGCAATGGGCGCCGTCTACCTCGGGCGCGATCCCAAGATCAATCGCGTAGTGGCCATCAAGACAGTGGCGCTGTCGGAAGAATTTGCCAATGAGGATCTGGCTGAGGTGAAGTCGCGCTTTTTTCGTGAAGCGGAAACTGCCGGACGCCTCAATCACCCGAACATCGTCACCATCTATGATGCCGGCGAAGATCAGGACCTTGCCTACATTGCCATGGAATTTCTGCAGGGACGGGATCTCACAGATTATGTGCGGCCCGGCCACTTGCTGCCGCCCACCCAGGTTCTTGATATTGCGAGCACCGTGGCCGGCGCGCTCAACTATGCGCACGCGCAGGGCGTGGTTCATCGCGACATCAAACCGGCAAACATCATGTATGATGCAGCCGCCAATTCGATCAAGGTCACGGATTTCGGCATTGCGCGCATAACGGCCTCGAGCCGCACGAAGACGGGTGTTATTCTCGGCACGCCTTCGTACATGTCGCCAGAGCAGCTCGCCGGCAAGCATGTCGACGGGCGCTCAGATCTTTTCTCACTCGGCGTCATGCTGTTCGAATTGCTCACCGGCCAGCAACCATTTCACGGCGACTCCATGGCTACCCTGATGTTCCAGATTGCCAATGAAAAGCATCCTGACGTCACCAGCGTGCGAGCCGACCTCGCGCCCTGTCTTCGCACCCTAGTCGATAAGGCGCTGCAGAAGAATCCCGACAAGCGCTATCAAACTGGCGAGGAAATGATCCGCGCCCTAGCCAAATGCCAGCGCAACCTTGGCGCAAAAACGGAGGATGCCTCATGAGCGGTCTAGTTATGACCGGCGTCACGGATCCAGGTATGATGCGCGACCGCAATGAAGATGCGCTCATGCTGAAACCCGAGACCGGGTTCGCCGTGCTGGCTGACGGCATGGGAGGACATCTTGCTGGCGAGGTCGCGAGCGCCATGGCCGTCGATATTATAAGCCGTTGCATCGAGGATGCCCTGGAGACGCCTCCGGCGAAGGACGCCCCCGGCATGGAAGTGTCCGCCGAAGCGGCCGTGCTGATCAGCGCCATCCGCCAGGCAAATACTGCCATTTATGAAGCTTCGCAGTCGAAGCCGGAGTATAACGGCATGGGGACCACCGTCGTGGTGACCCTGTTTCACGACAGCAAGGTGTGCGTCGCGCATGTTGGCGATTCGCGCATCTATCGCTACCGCAACGAGCACCTCGCGCAGTTGACCGAGGATCACTCAATGGTGCAGGAATTGCTGCGCCGCGGACTGATATCGCCCGAGGAGGCGCGCACGTCCGCCAACAAGAATCTGGTTACACGCGCGCTTGGCGTGGAGCCGAGCGTACAGGTGGACGTCGCCGAGCAAAGCGTGGAAAAAGAGGATCTTTACCTGCTCTGCTCCGACGGATTGAGCGATGTGTTGGAAGACTCGGATGTTGAGCTTTTGCTGCGCACTTTCGGGAAGAATTTGGAAGATGCCGGGCGCCAGATCGTCACCGAGGTGAATTCCAAAGGCGGACCGGATAACGTCACTGTCGTATTGGTGCGCGCCGGCAAGAAGTTTTCACGTTCCAGGACCGCGGCGAAAGACGTGGATGCTTGACAAATTTAACGTGACTTTATTCAATGCCCGCCACAGGCGTGGCGGACACGCGTCAGGATACTAAACATGCCAAAGCTCATCATTAAGTTCGAAGATGTCGTTATTGACCAGATGCCACTGAAGCAGGGAGACATGGCAATCGGGCGCCGTCCGGGCAGCGATATCCTGCTCGATAACCTTGCGGTCAGCGGCGCTCATGCCACGCTGTTCACCATAGGGGATGACACCTTCATCCAGGACCTGAACAGCACCAATGGTACCTTCGTCAATAACAAGAAGATCGCCAAGCATCATCTGATTGATGGCGACATGATCGTGATCGGCAAGCATACTCTTATCTACGTCAACGAAAATGCCGCCAAACCGGCCAACAACCTGGCCAAGACCGTGATCATTACTCCGCCGCGCCAACACGAAACACCGCCAGCGGCAAGCGCACCCCCGCCAGCTGCAGCTGCGGCCCCAGCCGCAACAGCTGCCCCGACAGCCAGCGCTCCGAAGGACGCCCGGACGGGAGCAATTTTCGTGTTGAGCGGAGCAAATAGCGGCAAGCGCATCGATCTCACCCGGCCCGTAACCAACCTCGGACGCGCCGGCAAGATGGCCGGATCCATCAATCGCAACGCGAATGGAAGCTATACCATCCTGCCCGGCGGCGAGCCACAGAAACCCAAGCTCAACGGCGTCCCCGTCGGCCCGCGCGGCGAAGAGCTGAAGCACGGGGACATCATCGAGATCGCCGGTTCGCGTATGCAGTTCAATTTCAAATAACACAGGGCGCGCGGCGGGCTGAAGCATACAGCGCCCGCCGCCCGCATCGCGAAATCACGAGTCAATCACTTCCAGCGCTTCGGCCAGCCGACGCACGGGAAAAAGCTCGATGCCGGGGTCGGGCTTTTTCGGCATGTTCGCTGCCGGCAATATGGCACGTTTGAAGCCGAGCTTGGCGGCCTCGCGAATGCGTTCCTGGCCGCGTTGCACCGGTCTCACCTCCCCCGCCAGCCCCACTTCGCCGAACACAATGAGATCCTTGCCGAGTGGCCGGTTGCGCATGCTGGAGACGGCAGCGATCAGCACTGCCAGGTCGGCTGCCGGCTCGAGCACGCGCACTCCACCGACGACATTGACGAATACGTCCTGATCATACATGCCAATACCCGCATGGCGGTGCAACACCGCAAGAAGCATTGCCAGGCGGTTTTGGTCGAGCCCTACGCATACACGCCGTGGATTGGACGAGTGACTCTCATCGACCAGAGCCTGCACTTCCACCAGCAGCGGTCGCGTACCTTCCTGTGTTGCAAGAACCACGCTGCCCGAAACGGCATCTCCCAGGCGGCTCAGGAACATGGCTGATGGGTTGCCCACCTCGCGTAGTCCGGTTTCGGTCATGACGAATACGCCAATCTCGTTGACTGCCCCAAAGCGGTTCTTGATTGCGCGAATGATGCGGTATTGGCTGGAGTTGTCGCCCTCGAAATAGAGTACCGTGTCGACCATGTGTTCGAGCACCCGCGGGCCCGCGAGCGCACCTTCTTTAGTGACATGCCCCACGAGAAAAAGCCCGAGCCCAGCCTGCTTGGCGTAGCGCACGAGCTGCGCTGCAGATTCGCGCACCTGCGCCACACTGCCTGGTGCCGACTGCAGGATGTCGGTATAAATCGTCTGGATTGAGTCGACCACCATGACTGCCGGTTTCTCGCTCTCGGCGCTGGCAATAATCGCTTCCACGCGGTTTTCCGCCAGCAAGCGCACGGCGTCGGCATGGACGCCGAGGCGGCGCGCGCGCAATGCCACCTGCTGCGCAGATTCCTCGCCGGTGACGTAGAGTACGGGAGCATTCTGGCCGATAACCGCCAGTGCCTGCAGCAGTAGCGTCGACTTTCCAATACCCGGATCGCCACCGATCAGCGCTACCGAGCCGATGACCATACCGCCGCCACCAAGCACGCGGTCGAGTTCAGAAAGTCCGCTGCCGATACGGGCAACGGCTTCCGCCGATACCGCCGTGAGCGACTGCACAGCCGAGGTGCCGGCGAGCGCACTGAAACGCGCGTTGCGTGCGCTCACCGGCAACGGGAGTTCCACCGTTTCGATGAGAGTATTCCAGGCACCGCAACCCGGACACTGCCCGGTCCATTTCGGTGATTGCGCCCCGCATTCCGTGCAGCTGAATACAGCTTTGGCTTTGGACATGATGCTACGCTTCGGCCGCGACTTCTATGCGCGGTACGCGAGCGGTAACGCAGCACAGGAGTTCGTAACCAATAGTGCCGGAGCGCGCGGCGATCTCATCAACTGGCAGGCCTTCTCCCCACAGCACTACCGGATCGCCGATTTTGGCATTTGGTTGCGTGCGCAAGTCCACGGTGATCATGTCCATCGATACCCGCCCGATGAGTGCAGCGCGCTTGCCATTGATCAATAGCGGCGTGCCGGCGGGAGCATGCCGCGGATAGCCATCGCCATAGCCTATGGCCACAACCCCAACCAGCATATCCTCAGGACACACCCAGTCCCCGCCGTAACCAATCGCCTCGCCCTTGCGCCGCAGATTGACCGCAATAATCTCGCTCTCCAGCGTCATGACCGGGCGCAGACGAATGTCGAGTGCGGTCTGTCCGATCATGGGCGTGCTGCCGTACAGCATGATGCCGGGGCGCACCCACTCGAGCCGGCTGTGCGGCCAGGCCACCACGCCGGCGGAATTCGCTATACTGCGTTCACCGCCGACGGCGCTGGCGATTTCATTGAAGCGGCGGATCTGAAACCCCGTGGTGGCATCAAACTTGTTGTCGGCATTGGCGAAGTGCGACAGGAGTCGCAGCACGCCGACCGCACGACTTTCTCGCAAACGGTTGGCCATGGCAACTGCCTGATGCGGGGAAAAACCGATACGATGCATGCCGGTATCGACTTTGAGCCATACATCGATTGGCTCCAGTTCTTTTGCGTGTTCCAGATCCCACACCTGGCTTTCGTGGTGCACAACACTGCTCAGGTGATGTTGTGCCAGCAGCGGCAGTTCGCTGCCATGGAAAAAGCCTTCAAGCAGGCAGATCGGCTGGGTAATACCCGCAGCGCGCAGTTCAACGCCCTCTTCCACGCTGGCCACACCGAAGGCACTCGCCTGTGCCAGCACCTTGCCTACCCAGGTCAGGCCATGGCCGTAGCCATTTGCTTTGACGACGGCCATGATTTTCGAATCTGGCGCGAGCTCGCGCACGCGGTTGAAATTGTGCCGCAGGGCCGAAGCCGACAGACGTGCGCGCGCCGGTCTACTCATCACAGCCTGGTGCGCACCGGCGCAACTCAGTAATGATCGTCATAGCCGCCGCTGGCGAAGTTTTCAAAGCGCGTATACTCGCCGAGGAAGGTCAGACGCACCTTGCCGGTAGGGCCATTGCGCTGTTTGCCGATGATGATCTCGGCAGTACCCTTGTCCTGGCTGTCCTCGTTGTACACTTCATCGCGGTAGATGAAAAAGATGACATCGGCATCTTGTTCGATAGCGCCGGATTCGCGCAAATCCGACATCACCGGGCGTTTATTCGGGCGCTGCTCCAGGCTGCGATTGAGCTGCGACATGGCGATTAACGGGACGTGCAATTCTTTGGCCAGCGTTTTTAGCGAGCGCGTGATGCTGGAAATTTCCGTGGCGCGGTTCTCGCCCGACTCGGGCGACTGCATGAGCTGCAGATAGTCGACAACTATCATCCCCAGGCCATGCTCGCGTTTGAGACGACGCGCGCGCGAGCGCAACTCGAGCGGTGTCAGCGCCGGCGTGTCGTCGATATACATAGGGGCGTCCGCCAGCAATCCGATGGCCGAGGTGAGACGCGGCCAGTCGTCATCTTCCAGCTTGCCGGTTCGTACCTTGTGCGCATTGATGCGCCCGAGTGACGACATCAGGCGCATGGCCAGCTGCTCGCCAGGCATTTCCATGCTGAACACCGCGACCGGCAGCTTCGCGCCAACCGCCGCATTTTCGGCTATATTCATCGCCAGACTGGTTTTCCCCATTGACGGCCTGCCAGCGACAATAACGAGGTCGCCGGGCTGCAGACCGGAAGTCATGGCATCGAGATCGGTGAAGCCGGTGGGCACACCGGTGATCGGGCTTTCGGAACGGAACAGCGTATCGATGCGGTCGACTGCGCTTGTGAGCAGCGTCTTGAGCGGCTGGAAGCCGCCGCGTCGGTGCGAACCGCGCTCACTGATGTCGAGGATATTCTTTTCCGCGTAATCCAGGAGTTCCGCCGCATTGCGCCCTTCCGGATTGTAGGCGCTGTTGCCGATATTATTGGCCACGCGAATGAGGGTGCGCATGACTGCGCGCTCGCGCACGATGTCGGCATAGGCGACGATATTCGCTGCGCTCGGGGTGTTGTTCGCAAGCGTACCGAGATAGGCAAGCCCGCCAGCGCCGTCCAGTTCTCCGTTTTTCTCCAGCCACTCGGATACGGTTACAACATCGGCCGGACTATTGGCATCGCACAGCGTGGCCACCGCGCGGAAAATGAGACGGTGTTCCTTGCGGTAGAAGTCGTCCGCCGACACGCGGTCGGCGACCTGGTCCCAACGCTGATTGTCGAGCATGAGGCCACCGAGCACAGACTGCTCGGCTTCTATGGACTGGGGCGGAATGCGGAGTGCTTCAGTGACGGCCGCGGAGCTACCCATCGAATAGGCCAGTTCCTCCATCGACCCTCCCCCTACAGAATTACGACTTGGAGTGGACACAGGCCCGGCCTACGCTCCAAGTAGCCGGAGCACGGGCACGGGCCTGCTTTATATTACTTTAAGCTTCTCCGACGACCGACACGATGATTTTGGCATCCACTTCGGAATGCAGCGTCACCGTCACTTCGTGGTCACCGATGGTCTTGAGCGGACCGTTTGGCAGATTGACTTCAGCGCGCGCCAGCGCGAAACCGGCATCAGTCATGGCAGTGGCGATGTCGGCACTGCCGACGGAACCAAAGAGTTTGCCTTCGTCGCTAGCCTTGCTCGCGATCTGCACCGTGGCGCCATTCATGGTCTGGGCACGTGCCTGCGCGCGACCTAGCGCATCGGACTGGGACCTCTCCAGCTCTGCACGGCGCGCGTCGAACACCGCCTTGTTTTCCGGCGTGGCGATGACGGCCTTGTGTTGCGGAATGAGATAGTTGCGGCCGAAGCCGGCGCGGACGTTAACCTGGTCACCCAGGTTGCCGAGATTACGGATCTTTTCCAGAAGTATCACTTGCATTTTCTTGACCTCTTGCTGTGCGCGGGTTTAGCTACGCTGCAGACGGCTTCAGCGGTGGCTGTCGCTGTACGGCAGGAGGGCCAGATAGCGTGCAAGCTTGACCGCGCGCGTCAGCTGGCGCTGATAATGGGCCTTGGTGCCGGTGTTGCGGCTGGGGATGATCTTGCCGGTCTCGGTGACATAACTCTTGAGCGTGGCGATATCCTTGTAGTCGATCTCGACGACACCCTCGGCGGTAAAACGGCAAAACTTCTTGCGGCGGAAAAATCGTGACATGCTTTACTCCCGAATTCTGCTCTAACTCTAGTGACAGTGGCT
>JAJXUF010000209.1 GCA_021783175.1 Pseudomonadota bacterium | reverse complement strand
AGCTGGCCTTCCGGTATGCCATCATGATTGCATGAAAACCCGCAGAGGATGGCGGTCCATTTCCCCTAAGACGGCATCGTGCCGATACTTGCTGCAGGAGGATATGGAAACCGACCTATTTAGTAGAAACTAACAGCACAGTGGTTGACTAAGGTGAGGCTTTACGGGAACGGGTTGATCAAATGACACAGCCTCTTTGTGTGTATCTTATAAACAATTAACAACCTATAAGAACCTTACCAACTCAGGATCACTAGTATCTATGCGGCATTCCGGCGTTTGCGGTGAGATTTTACGGGAACGATGGTGAGCCCTGACGGGAAGGTCGGGAGGGTTTACGGGAACATCGGTGAGATCGTTCGGGAATCGAAGGTGAGGCTCTACGGGAACCCCCCACTTACGGCGCCCGAATCTAGGGAAAGGTGAGGCTTTACGGGAGCGTCCTGCCGGGTAGCTGCGTGGCGCGCTAAGAATCCACGCCAGTTTCGGTTTAATGCTGGATACGATGAGAGTGCTCACTTACTTATCGCCTACTTGCGCTCCCGGAGATGCTCACCATTGGCGCGCTCGACAGTATTCGTCAGTCCCTTACCTCGCCGCCACGAGTGTTCCCGTATTTCCTCACCGATGTCGGCCACTCTACTCCTGTAATAGACTGATAGTGAATTATATTTCCTCTGGATGCCGTGCCGCCCGGCCCTTGTTCGTTCCCGTAGAAGCTCACCTTTTTGGCATTCCCGTAGAAGCTCACCTTCAAATCGCAACGCATATGAACATCGCTACGCACATTACAAGCGATCTAATCCTTGGTGATCGGCGGAATGCCGCATGGGCTCTTGTTTTGGCCGTTTCTCCCCCAGCGGTGCGGCCAGGTTATGCCCATCTGAAGCGTTCCCGTAAAGCCTCACCTTTCCGCAACGTTCCCGTAGAAGCTCACCTTGTTTGTTGTAACCGCCAGTTACCCATTGATTTTGCAGAGTAGTTAGCTTGCAACAGCGCGCCCCTGGTGAGTAAGGCTGGTTACAAATTATCACCGTACTTTTTCACCGCCCTGGGTTAGACTGAGGGTCACGTCTGTGAGGAGCCAGGATATGGCCAAGAAAAAGCAGGGTGAACTGAGCGTTGTTGATGAGATTGGCGAGATTCGCAAGGCTGTAGAGGCCATCACGATCAGCCCGAAGTCAGGCCGCTTAACGCTGCTGTCGAGGAAACTATTCAATGCCCTCCTCCGCCTCGCCCAGCAGCAAGGGGAGGATAAGGAGATGCACGAGGCCAAACTCGGTGACGTGCTTGCTAATGCCACTTTCGATTCCAACGACACCAAGCTTGTGAAGGAACACCTTCGACGGATGGTTGCCACGCAAGTGGAATGGACCAGTGGCCAAAAGTCAGGCCGCAGATGGGGGGTAACAACCCTTATCGCGAGCGTGGAAATAATAGAAAACAGCGGGGGCCCGACCCTGATTCAATGGAGCTATGCTCCATCGATACGGAAGCGGCTCATGACCCCCGATATGTACGCGAAGCTGTCGCTGCGTTTGATGGGTGAACTTAGGTCATACGCCGCCCTAGCCCTCTATGAGCTGGGGTGTCGGTATGTCACCTCTCCAGGCTCGCTTACGATGCGCCAAGATTGGAGTTGGTGGGAACCGATCCTGACGGGAGTGCCCCCTGACCCAACCAAGGAGCGAAGCTACAAGTATTTTAAAAGGGACTACATCATGCAGGCCCTCAAAGAGATCAATACGCTGACCGATCTCTCAATGGAACTGATAGAGCACAAGGTTGGCAACAAGGTTCTGCAGATACAATTTTTGGTGACCCAGAAGATTCAAGCGGGGCTTCCTCTGGGCGAGCCTAACCTCTTCGATCTCAGCATCTTGGCGAGGATGCAAAAACTCGGCCTGTCCGAGCGCGAGGCCGAGAAAGTTTATTGCGAGTTCGAGGAAACACAGTTACGGGCATCACTGGACTGGGTTGAGAAAAGAATGCGCTCCACGCGCCAATCCCCTGTCCTAAGCCCCGCAGGTCTCTTGAAGGACGCTTTGCGCAAGGGCTATGCCGAGACGCCGGCATTGCCGTCTAAAGCGCCGGCCGCCCCACCTGCCCTCCACTCTCCGGAGCCAAGGCCTGAAAAACCCTCGCGCGAGACTTTGCTCGCGGAACTCAAGGCCGTACGGCGGCAGGATGCTTTCGCCAAGTACGAGGCATTGCCGGAAAAGGAACAATTGGCCCTGCAACAGGAGTTTCTCTCGGGCGCCTCCCCCTCTGTGCGGGGCATGATGCAGAAGAAGGGCTTGGCTAGTGCGGTGGCTAGGGAGGCATTTCTCCCTTGGCTAGTCGAGCGGTATTGGAGCGCGCCCCCCAGTGACACCGACCTGCTGGAGTTCGCGCTTAGTAGGGCGACAAGGTGAATCGAGTATTCGCGACGCCAACAGCGCCAGATGAGTCGACAACCCCCACCTCTCGTCCGCCACTTGTGGTGGGTGGGCGCGGCCAGCGCGTCGTGCTAAAGGGTTTTCCTATTGCCTCAGACAGTACCACACCAGTACCACACCGTGCTGGTGTACTACTGGGGTAATTCCGCCTCAAGCGCTTTCTTAAGCAGCCGTTTCAGGGTGTATTGCAAGCTGCGATCATCTTTCTCGGCAAGCCATTTCAAGGCTTGATGCTCATAGTCGTTGAGTCGCAAATTGATACCGGTCTTGGGTAGCGCGTCGGGAGCAAACTGCTTCCAAGGAAAAGCGAGAGCCGGACGGGGTGGCGCAACCGAATGTCTCGGCGGCACCGACGTTAACGGTTGGGCGGCCATAGACGTTGCTCCTTCCACGAAGGCATCCAGTTTTTCCGGATCAATGCTTTTCGGCACCTTGAATTTGTTCACTGGAATATCTCCTGCGCCAAAAGTTGAATTTCGGCCTTCGCCTTGGAATTGCCGGACTCGATTACGCTCTTTCCTTCAATCATGGCATCCCGATAGGCTTTTCTTTCGAAAATCACTGAATCGGCGAGCCGCAACTCTGGGAAGTCCGGGAAATCAGCGATGAGGCTTCTCGCTTCGGCCAACTCGTCAATGTTCGGGTGAGTGGGTGCGCGGGTGATAAATGCGTGAATGCTCAGGCCCTGATTCATGGCCTGCGCTTGCTGAGCAAGCTCGCGCACCTTGCTGAGCGTCTCAAGGTCGGGTTGAGAGGCCTGCACCGGGGTATACCAGGTGTCCGCCACGACGGCAGCAGAACGTAACTCCTTGGAGTCGCGACCGCCGGCGTCGATGATTACGTGCTCGTATAGCTTGGTCAGATCCTGTACATGATTGAAGATGTTTCCGGCGCCCGCTTGGCAAGGAATGGCCGGAAGCCCCCCTGCTCCGATGCGGCGGTCGTTCCAGTTGCGCGACGTGCCTTGCGGATCCGCGTCGAGCAAAATCGCCTTCATTCCCTCTAGCGCGCACCAAACGGCTAGATTGGTAGCAGCCGTCGATTTACCAGTGCCCCCTTTTTCACCCCCGATAAGCACGATCATCACATCACCCCAGTATGGTATTCACACAGTATCCGTATGGTGGCAGTATGCACCTGGCGCGGCACCGGTGTCAAGGTGGTACCACACCAGTACCGTTCGCAACCGGAGGGGTGCGCAGGAGCCGATCGAGCGCCGACGATGGTTGGTCCCTCCGGGATGGGGTGCCACGGCCAGCATGCGCTGCCACGTCCGTCCTGCGCTGCCACGTCCGTCCTGCGCTCGCACGATGTCAGTACCATGTCGGTATAGTACCAGCACGGTACTACCACATCAGTGTTCTTGATCAGGGCGGGGGGTAAGGGCGGTAGCCCGAGCCGCCCGGCCCGCCCTAACGATCTCGATCTGGGTGCGACCAAGCCCTACGTTTCCCTGCAAATTCGCATTCCGGCTACTGACGCCAAAGCCATCCGTACATGCCCGCATGCAATCGTGCTGTTGCATGCGCCAGTACAAGGGGAACACGCCAAGCCCCGATTTATCGCTGGGTAAGGGGAGGGGAGTAGGCCCCCTGTCGGCCGCCTGTGCGTCACCTGGGGTGGGCTGACGGGCTGGCAGCTTGCTGCAGCTGACGCTGATGAGGCCAAACGGCAGGTTTCGAGAAGGCTGGACTGCGGCCAACCAAAGCAGTAGGATTAAATCCTATTACAGCAAGGAGCGAACCATGCGAACCACACAGCAAATGAGCATTACCCTGCCTAACGACATGGCGGATGTCGTGAAGGCCAAGGTACGCGCTGGCGAGTACGCCAGTGAAAGCGAAGTGATCCGAGACGGTCTGCGTGCGCTGATGGCGCGGGATCGCGCCGTCGAGAACTGGCTGCACAACCAAGTCGGCCCCGCTTATGACGCCTTGAAAGCCGATCCGTCCCGAGCCGTCACCGCGGACCAGGTGCGCGCCCGTCTGGCCGCCGAACACGCCAAGACGCGATGAGCTATCGCGTCGTCTTTAGTCCGGAGGCCCAGGAGCAGCTTGCGGAGCTTTTCCACTACATCGCCGAAGCGGCGTCCCCCGACATTGCGGCGCGATACACCGAAGCAATCGTGAGCTACTGTGAGAGCCTGCACACGTTCCCCCTTCGCGGCACCAAGCGCGATGACGTGCGGCCCGGGCTGCGCGTTACCAGCTACAAGAAGCGGGCGGTGATTGCCTTCGATGTAGACGACGGGGTGGTTTCCATCGTCGGCGTGTTCTATGGCGGTCGGGACTACGAAACGATCCTGCAAGATGAGCCGGATGACGGCAGCACAGCATAGGACGCGCCTGCCGCACGCCTTGCCGTTTTCTGAGACCCCCGCCAATTCAGGCGAGGCCTTATGCAGAACCGAGCCCCTTATGTTGCGTCTGGGGCTCTTTTTTATATTCATCTATTCCTGATAACTGCTATTATCGGGAATGCCATATTTTCTGTCTATCTAGGCCGCCGCAACGAGCACCCGCCGCATGCCGCATGAAATAAGCCGTTCCGACGAATTCGGCGGTCGCAAACTCGGCCGCGACCACCTGGCTTTCTACCGTGCCTGGCTGCAGGGCGTGGATCTCAGGGAGGCGGCGAAGCGCTATCTGGGTGACGACATAGACCTGAGGGCCACCCGGTCAACCCTGCGTTGGATTCGGGACGCCGTGACCCTCGCTGCGCGCCGGCACGGGCGGTTCGGCGAAATCCAGA
>JAJXUF010000208.1 GCA_021783175.1 Pseudomonadota bacterium | reverse complement strand
TTTGCAGCTTGAGTGCCCACGGGTGGAACTGCCGTCTGCGGCAGCACGACGGGTGCGCTGTCCGTTGCGGGTGCAGAAACGGCAACTACCGGCGAACCCGTATTGCCATAACTGGCAGCAGGCGCCGGAACCGGGTTGCTTGTTACATTCTGGATAAGCATGTTGCCTCTCCTTGTGTTCAAAATCCTGGCCGGAGTGACCCGGCCAGGCTTGCTGTCATACTAATCCCTTATTTCAACAGTGTCAGTACGCTGTTGGGCAGGGCGTTCGCTTGTGCCAACATCGCAGTACCGGCTTGCTGCAGGATCTGATTGTGCGTCAGGTTCGCAGTTTCCGCGGCGAAGTCGGTGTCCTGAATCCGGCTGCGGGCTTGCTGCATGTTGGTGCTGGTGGTGTTCAACGAAGCTTGTGCATTCTGGAAGCGGTTCTGCAAGGCACCGAGATCGGCACGCAAGCCGTTGATGGTGTTAATTGCATTGTCCACGACAAAGATCGCACTATTGGCGCCAGTAGGTATTCCATTGGTTATCTTAGTTACGTCAATGGAGTTAACGGCGCTCAATGCGCTGGTGCCGGAAGTTGCGTTTAATAGGAAAGTAGCGGCCGTAGATGTGATGGCAAAAGAGCCTGACGAGTGGAAGTCCACCGTGCCGCCTACTGTGGATGAAGTGCCGGTTGCTGCCAATGTCGCTACTGCACCGAGGGTTCCTCCTGCACTAGTGGCACCGATAACGTCCAAGCTCATTGCAGAACCAGTGGTGTTTGTCACGCCAATGTCATAACCAGCATTTTGAATTAAGCTGACTTTTCCGTTAACTGTATCCGCAACAGCCGAAATACCAGTTTTCGACGATACTGCATTGATTGCGGCAGCCAATCCTGCGGTATCGGTCTTTGAGGTCATCGTCGCGCTGATCGTGACCGGGTTGGCTGCGCCAGCCGCAGTAGGTGCACCTTGCAGTGTCAGGCTGACAGAACCACCCGCTGTAAAGTTTTGCAGAGTTGCATAAGTATGAGCCACGGCTTGGAGAGGCGCGCCGTTTGTTGCGGCCAAGCTGTTGACTTGTTGGGCGATGGCAAATGCGGAGGTGCCGGATGCGATATTGCCGGTACTCATCGTCTGGCCGCTGACTGAGATAGTCAAGGTTTGGGCACTGAAACTATTGGCAGCTATTCCAGTTGTGACCGCCGTAGTCGCGGTATTCATCATCGTGCCGGTTGCGCCGGTTGCACTGGTTGCGCTGTTGTCGCCGATGGCGTTTGCCGAAGCATTGCCGACAGATGCGTTGATGACCTGGCCCGCGTTGGCGCCGATCTGGAACTGTACGTTGGCAAGGGAGCCGTCGAGCAGGTTCAAACCGTTGTACTGGGTGTTGGAGGCGATTTGACTGATGTCGTTTTGCAACTGAGCAATACTCGCTTGCAGCGAGGCGCGGTCGCCGGCAGAGTTAGTACCGTTCGCCGCCTGTACGGCAAGATTGCGCATGGTTTGCAGATCGTTGGTTACCTGGGCCAATGCACCTTCAGCAGTTTGCGACAAAGAAATGCCATCATTGGCATTTTGCGCAGCTTGAGTCATGCCGCCGATCTGGGATGTCATACGCGCTGCGATCGCCATGCCTGCCGCATCGTCCTTGGCGCTATTGATGCGCAGGCCGGAAGACAGGCGCTGAATCGACGTGGCCAAGGCACTTTGCGAATTGGCAACGTTGTTCTGCGCGTAGAGCGAGGCGATATTGGTATTGATGAATAGGGACATTTTAATTCTCCTTGTACTGGCATTGTGATCCGGCTTGTTGCCGTTTACCTTGGTTGGCGATGCGCATCAACCGCGGTATGAACCAGTTATCGGAGAGATACGGGAAAACTTTAGGGCGCTGCCGACCAAGTTCGTTCGCCCTGACCTTGTCGATGGACTAATTGGCTTCGACAGGCTCAGCCCGAACGGTGTTTGCACATCACCGCGTCGAATCAAAGAGCGCTTCATTCAGCCGCTACCACGCGATTCTTCCCGGTCTGTTTGGCCTTGTACATGGCCTTGTCGGCACGCCCGATGAGGTCTTCGCTGTCTTCATTTTCGCGCCGCAGGGCGACGCCGGCGCTGAACGTGACCAGGATCCGCTCATTGTTGTGCAGGAAGAATTTCTTGGTCAGGTCGCGTTGCAGGCGCTGCATGGCCTCGATTCCGGCTGCCAGATCGGTGTCGGGCAGGACGATGAGAAATTCCTCGCCACCGTACCGTCCCACACTATCGGCAGGGCGCAGCGTTTCTTTAATGACTTGGGTTAAATGTTTCAAGGCGCGGTCGCCAGCCTGGTGTCCGAGCGCGTCGTTCAGTTGCTTGAAGTTGTCGATGTCGAGCAGGGCGACGCTGACGGCGGTCTGGCCGCGCTCTGCGCGCTTGATTTCGCGTTCTATGGTTTCGTCCAGACCGCGCCGGTTGAGTGCGCCGGTAAGTTGGTCTTCCCGCACCAGTTCGCTGACTTGTTCCAGTTCGTGTTCCAGCTCCTTGATGCGGGCTTCGGCCTCGTCGGCCTGCTTCTTGTGGGCGAGCAGTTCTTCGTGCGAGCGCAGGGTGCTGGTCTGGATAACGCGCGTGTCATGCATCACGTCTTTCAGGATGTGGCTGAGCTCGGTCAGGTTATCGGCCTGGCCGATCTTCTGGCTGTAGCCTTCCATCTTGTTATGGTATTCGCCCGTGCTGGCGGTCAGGTCGCTCAGGCGATCGATGAAGGTGGTCATGAGACTCTTCAAGGTGGCCTTGGCATCCGTCAGGCTTTGCTTGAGCGTGCTTTGCTTGATCACGACATCGCGCAAGTTGCGTTCGGCATCGGCGATTGATCGCTTATCCAGCGGGTTGCTGATGATCTGTTGCAGCGCGTCGATCTGCCCGCGCAGCCATTTATCGTCTTCCACCATTTCGCTGACATTCTCCACCAGCAGGCGCAACAGGCGCAGCAGGCCTTCCTGTATCTTGGTCTTGTCGCCGCCGCGCAGTTCCAGTTTGAACCAGAACTGGCGCAGTTGTTTGGCAAGGTCGTTCAGGCGACTCTTGTTGTCTGTGGCCCGGATTTGTTCCGCCAGTGCCTGTATTTCGCTGCCCAGCTCCGGTTGGGTGGCGAGGGTATTTTCCAGGCTTTGCGCCAGCAGCTCGCGCAATTGGGTGAGCAACTCGCTGTTATCGCCCTGCATGGGGGCGGCGGAAGTTGCGACTGACTGGGGCGGGATGGCGACTGGTGCGGCGTCCGGCATGACGGAAGGAACCAGTTCGCTGGCGCTGGAGCCGGTCGGCGCGGTGGACCAGGAGCGCAACAGGCTTTGCAATTTGCCGAACAACACTTCCGGATCCCTGGAGAATTTTGTCAGCACGGTATCCACGCCGTCTTTCTTGCGCGAGACAGTGATGCCTTTGTGCGGTGTTTCAAGCTGGCGCAACAAGTCGCGGATCAATTCCGACCAGGCGGGAACAAGCTTGCCTTTGCTGGTCGTCGCGCCAATGTCGGCGGAAGGAGTTTTCGCGGTTTCGCCGCTGATCTCCCGGTACATCTGCGCATAATTCTCCGGCGTCGGCGCGAGTTTGCGCGAGGCGAGCTCAGTCAGCGTCTCGCGGGCGATTTCCGAAGGGCTTTTAGGTTTGGTCATGGGCAGATATACGGCGTGAGTTCATGCGGGGCATTATCCGGTTGCGCGGCAGTTGCGAATTCGCGAATAGCGGTTGTTTATCGTTCCAATTTGAGCGGGTCATTCGATCAGGTGGTTACTGATCGCGTAATGGATCGCCTCGGCGTTGTTCTTGAGCTTCATTTTTTCCAGCAGGCGTGAACGGTATACGCTGACCGTCTTGGGGCTGAGGGACATGATGTCTGCCATTTCGCTCAGTTTCTTGCCCGAGGCCATCAGGCATAGCGTCTGGTACTCGCGGTTGGACAGGGTCTGGTGCAGCAATTCCTGGTAGCCTTGCGACAGTCCGTTGGCCAATTGTTCGGCCAATTCCGTGCTGATGTATTTCTTGCCGCTGGCGACCTGGCGGATGGCGGTGACCAATTGTAGCGGGGCGCTTTGCTTGTTCAGGTAGCCGGCCGCTCCCGCCTTCATCGAGCGCAGTGCGTATTGCTCTTCCGGATGCATGCTGAGCATCAGGACCGGAAGTTGGGGTTTGCTGGCCTTGAGTTGCTTGAGGACTTCCACGCCGTGCTTGTCCGGCATGCTGATATCCAGCAAGACTACGTCATAAGCCGCTTCTTCCACCATGCGGATGGCTTGCATGCCGTTCTCGGCCTCGCCGATCACGCGCATGTCTTCGGTATCGTCCAGCAACTGCTTGAGGCCTTTGCGGATGAGTGCATGATCATCTGCTACCAGCACTTTTATCATACGGTATCGCTTTTCATATGGATGCTCTGCTGAGAAAGCGTGTCTTTCGACGCTGCATGCTCTGATTCGCGCGGGATGTACACGCCGATCTGCGTTCCCTGGCCGAGAGCGCTTTCGATGCTCACTCGGCCGCCCAAATATTCTACCCTTTCGCGGATGCCGCGTAAGCCGAATGAACGGGGCTTGGCCCCCTCGGCGTCGGTGAAGCCGCGCCCGTTATCCAGCACCTTCAACTCGATAATGCCGTCGCGGTCATGCATGAGAACCACGACCTCGCTGGCCTGCGCATGCTTGGTGATATTGGCAAGCGCCTCCTGAAAGATGCGGAACAGGGCGATCGAAATGTCGGGCGACAGGTCTTCGATCGCGGGGGCGTGCTCGAATACACAGGAGATGCCGGTACGCTGCTCGAATTCGCCCGCTTCCATCTCGATCGCGGCGACGATGCCGAAAGTGTCCAGTATGCTGGGGCGCAGCCTGCGCGAGATATTGCCCGCCGCCGCGATGCACCGGTCCACCAGAACTTCAATGTTCCTGGCCTTTTCGGCAAGTGCGGGTTTGTCGGTCAGGCGGCCGCCCAGCCACGAGATATCCAGTTTGATGGCGGTGAGCGTGCTGCCCATGTCGTCATGCACCTCGCGGGCGATGGCAATGCGCTCCTGCTCGCGCACATCCTGGATGTGCGACGACAATTCGCGTAGCTGGGACTTGGAGCGCAGGATTTCCAGTTCGACCTGCTTGCTGTGGGTGATGTTGAAAATGATGCCTTCCCACTGTGTGCCGTTTTCCGTCTTGCGCGGACTGCAGCGCAGGTTGATCCATTTG
>JAJXUF010000047.1 GCA_021783175.1 Pseudomonadota bacterium | reverse complement strand
CCGACCGACAATTTTGAGCAGCTCAAAGTTCTGCGTGTTGCGTGTGCCGATCTGTAACATGACGCCCGTCGGATTGCCCGTTTTTTCCAGGGCGTCACGAATCTCGTCGAGATGCGAATCGTGGGTGATTTCCATGGCAATCACCTTGATGCCATATTTGCCTGCGAGCTCAAATACCCAAGGCAAGCAACTCGCACCAAAACCTTGGAAGGCATACGGATTAGTCCGCGGCTTGTAGGCGCCCATGCGGGTGCAAACTTGGCCATTATCGCGCAATGCGCGCAGCATCTTTTCGACATGCTCGGGGGTGTCTACCGCGCACAGCCCGGCGAAGATGTTCAGATTGTCCTGGCTGAAACGCACACCGTTGTAGTCGAAGCCGGTAGGGCGCTTATCATCGTGGTGACGCCCAAGGATGCGGTATTCCTCGGACACCCGAACAACGCGTTCGACACCGGGAAGCCCTTCGATCTCTGCCTTGTCGAGAGTTGCCGTGTCGCCGATCAGGTAAATTTCGGTAAGGGTTTGTTTCGACCCCACCTCTTCGTGGATGCGGGTCGTAATCTTCGGTTTGTTCTTGATGAACTCAATTAGCTGCTGATATTCGGCACTGTGTCGGTCGACGTGGGGTTTGAGGATGATAATCATCGTGTTTTCCTTGCTGATAAACTGGTAGGGCGCCGCAAACACCGGTCCAGCCGAAAAGCCTGATGGATGGCGGGCGCTAAGCGCCCCGCTTGCGCCCGGCTTGGCAACGTTGCCTGATTGGGCAACGAGCCCGAAGTCACGAAAACCGGTATTCTAGCAAGATAGAGGTCAACATTAGCTATGGGGTGCCATGAAGGATCAGCCTGTTAGCAAGTCCGCTGGAAACGCACATCTGGAAGTTCGGCAACGGCGGCCATTTTCGCTCGATCCCAAGGTGCTGGAGCGTGAAATAAGGGTGGAGACCTTTCGTGCAAGCGGCCCAGGCGGGCAAAATCTGCACAAGACAGAGTCGGCCATTCGAATCACGCACTTACCGTCGGGCATCGTCGTAACGGTATCTGATACCCGTTCCCAGGCGCGAAACCGGTCAATTGCGCTCACCCGGCTGGCTGCACGATTGCGCCGTCTAAATATCGTGCCGAAGGTTCGTAAAGCCACACGCCCTACCAGAACCTCCATCAAGCGACGCCTGGAGGGAAAGCGGCGCCAAAGCCAAGCAAAGGGAATGCGCTCGCGGGTACGTCTGGAGGACTAGGAGGCGTTTGTCCGGCCAATGCGGGATCGACTATTCCACCAGAACACCATGGTGCCGACCCCGCCCAAGAGCGCCGATGCCAGGAACGCAGTTTTGGCCGCGTACAGCACCCATAACCACCCGAGAGTCAGGCCCGCGAGGATGGCGGCCAGCCCCGTTAACATGTGGTACCAGCCGAAAGCCGTACCTCTTTCTTCAGCGCTTGCTACATCCCGTATTAAGGCCCTTTCTGCGCCCTCGCTGAGCCCGAAATGGGCCGCCAGGATGAATGCTCCCGCGACCAGGAGTGCGGGGCTGTCTGAGAGCGCCAGCCAGACCAGGGCAGCGACATAAAGACCCCAGCCGGCGAGGATTAAGGGGTGCCGGCCGTAGCGGTCGGCCATCTTCCCGGCAAGGTTCGAAAGCAACGATTTGAAAGCATGCAAAGCTGCCCAAAGGATCAGCAACGGCACGGTGCCCAGGCCGAGTTCATGTCCGCGTAACAGGAGAAAGGTTTCCGGAATGCGTCCAAGCGAGAACAAGGCGACAGCCACCAGAAAGCCGCGGGCGTCCTTATGCAGAGCATGCCAGCGCAGTGGGGCAGGCGTGGCGGCGCGCTGTTCGACTGCCGGCGGTTCCTTGATACCCAATGCAATTAAAGCGACGGCGAGCGAGCCAGGGACCGCTGACAGTGCAATGACGGCCTCCAGGTTGTGCGTTCCCCAATGCACGACAGCGGCGGCCGTCAACGCACCAAGAACCGCTCCGGCATGGTCCAAGGCGCGCGCAAAGCCGAATGCTCGGCCGGCACCGGTATTGACGGCCGCATCCGCAATCATGGCATCGCGCGGCGCTGTACGCAGCCCTTTGCCGATGCGATCCGATATGCGAATACCGAGCACAGTGATCCAGCTGGCCGAGGTGCCGATGAGGGGTCTAAAGATATTGGATACAAGATAACCCAGGACCACGAACGGCTTGCGCCGCCGTCCAAGCATGTCCGAATTACGTCCCGCCCAAAGTTTTACCAGGTTTGATACTGCGTCAGCACCACCTTCAATGGCACCCAGAGCGGCTGGACCAGCGCCTAGTACAGTCGCCAGCAGAAGGGGAATTAACGGCACCACCATCTCGCTTGCAAAATCATTTAGCATGCTCACCAGTCCCACGATAATAACGGTGCGCGGAAGCCTCTCGGAGCTAGCAACTTCTTTTGTCGGGGACGGCCGCGGAGCTGGCATGCAGACGATTGTACGTTAGCGGTTCATACTTAATGAAGTCGTCGCAGCTGGCAGGAGTTTCGTGAGCTCAACCGAAAGAAAAATCCTTAGTCATGTCCAGTTAAGCACGACCGCCTGTTTCCTGTTACAGAGGGGTGCACCAGCTTTGGGCGTTTTTTTTTGCCAGTCGCGGCTGGATTGTTTTATCAATGGAGATCACGTAGGATTGTTGCGCTCCCAAGGCCGGGATCGGCTGGGTGCGTTGTGCAGCTGCGTCACGGGTTGGTCGTTGCTCTTACCTTGGTGTGCCACCTCTTGATTCAGCAATCCATTAATAACGCGCCGCCGTATGGCGTCGACTTTACAGGTAAGAAGAGGTTATTCGTCTATGCAAACTGGTACGGTCAAGTGGTTCAACGAGTCCAAGGGTTTCGGTTTCATCACACCCAGTGACGGCAGTCCGGACGTGTTCGTTCATTTTTCTACTATTGAAGGGGATGGCTTCAAGACCCTGGCCGAAGGCCAGAAGGTCGAGTTCGAATCGACCAAGGGTCCAAAGGGCATGCAGGCAACACGCGTGATCCCGCGCTAAGCACTCCTCGCCTTGAGAATTCCCAGAGCCCCGCTTGATGAGCGGGGCTTTTTTTTTGCCTGCTGACTGGGGTACGGAGATCGACATCGAGGCGTGCCAGGGCATATTGGTGCAATAGTCCAGCCTGAGGGTTCAGCTAACTCGCCGGGGACATGCGGGACGTCAATCTTGCCGGTCAAGCGCTATCGCGTAGAAGCCATCCGTGTTATGGCGGTGTGGATAAAGGCGCATGGCATTGTCAGACATATCGATATTGATCGAGTGGCGCGCAAGGATATCTGCAGCCGGGTGCGGCCGGAAGGCAGGGTGGTCTGCAAGAAATGCGCCGACCACTTCATCGTTTTCCTCTCGCAGCACGCTGCATGTTGCGTAGACGATCCGTCCGCCAGTCTTAACCAGTGTTGCCGCCGCCGCGAGCAACCGTTTTTGCGTTTCTACCAGTCCAGGCAGGTCCGGCTCGCGCCACTTGATGTCCGGACTGCGTCGCAGCGTACCACTGCCCGTGCACGGCGCGTCGACCAGCACGCGGTCGATTTTGCCGCGCAGGCGCTGAATGCGATCTTCACGCTCGTGTGCGATGACTACCGGTCTTACATTGTCCAGGCCAGCGCGTATCAAACGCGGTTTGAGTCGCGCCAGGCGCTTTGCCGCGACGTCAAAGGCGTATAGGGTGCCGCTATTGGCCATCATGGCGCCGAGTTGCAGAGTCTTGCCGCCAGCTCCGGCGCAGAAATCCACCACCATCTCGCGCCGCCTGGGCTCAAGCAAGAATGCCACGAGCTGGCTGCCTTCATCCTGAATCTCGAACCAGCCTTCGCGGAACGTGGTGGTTGTGAATAACGGCGCGCGTTCCTTGCGTCGCAGGCCGACTGGAGACAATGGCGTCAGTTCGACCGGGAAGCCTTCCTGGGCGAGGCGTTCGGCGACGGCGGCGCGCCCGGCCTTTAGCGTGTTAACCCGCAGATCCAACGTGGCCGGCTGGTTAAGAGCGGCTGCCATCGCGCGCGTCTCGCTCTCGCCGTACTGTGCGAGCAGTCGCGGCAATAGCCAGTCCGGAAGATCAGTGCGCGCGGCGAGCGGCATTTTTGGATCGTCGCTACGCGCCCGTGCTGCCAGCGCCGCAAGATCCACCCCCGCCGGTTGCGCACCCGCATCAATCAGCGCGCGTACACTGAAACCGCCTTCGATCAGCAGGTAGGCGGCTACCAGGGCTTGTGCCGTGGGCTGCTCGCTGCCCAGCCTGTACGCGAGAGACAGTTTGCGCCGCAGGCACCCGTAAACAGTTTCCGCCACGAAGCCGCGATCATGCTGCCCGAGGCCGGGGTGCGCGCGAAAGAACTGCTCCATTTGTTTGTCAGCGGCCTGGTTGCCGGCGAGAATCAGCGCTAGCAGTTCGGCCGCAGAATTGAAGAGCAGGGGTCTGAACATGACTCAAGAGGCCGGTAGTGGGATGGTGTCGTTGCGCCTAAAAGCACCTTGCCGACACAGAAGATTTTACTTCGTGTAACGTTTCGTCAGGTCGGTGTAGGCGTCGATGCGCCGATCGCGCAGGAATGGCCAGGCGCGACGCACTGTCTCGGTGCGTGCGAGTTCGATGTCGGCAATCGTCACCGCAGGTTGGTCCACCACTGCCTGAGCCAGAACTTCGCCCTGCGGGCCGGCAACGAAGCTGCTGCCCCAGAATGTGATACCTTTCGTGCGCTGTTCCGGATCCGGCTCATTGCCGATGCGATTGCAGACCAGCACGGGTAAGCCATTGGCAATCGCGTGAGCGCGCTGAATTGTAATCCAGCTGTCGCGCTGGCGTCCGCGCTCCGCTTCCGGGTCACGCGGGTCCCAGCCGATGGCAGTGGGGTAGAGCAGCAACTGGGCGCCGGCCAGCGCCATTAGACGCGCTGCTTCCGGATACCACTGGTCCCAGCAAACGAGGACGCCAAGCGAGCCAACCGAAGTTTCCACTGGGACGAAACCCTGGTCGCCCGGAGAAAAATAGTACTTCTCATAGTAGCCTGGATCATCGGGAATGTGCATTTTTCGGTAGCGACCTGCGATGCGGCCGTCGCGCTCCAGAACTACTGCAGTGTTGTGATACAGACCCGCGGCGCGGCGCTCGAATACGGAGGCGACAATGACGACTCCCAATTCCTTCGCCAGGTGCGCCAATCTTTCGGTTGTCGGACCCGGGATCGACTCGGCCTGGTCGAACCGGGCCGCATCTTCGCTCTGACAGAAATATACGCCGGCATGCAGTTCCGGAAGAAGTACCAGTTGTGCGCCACCCGCACAGGCCTCGCGAATGCCCTTCTCTGACCTGGCGAGATTGCCCTGGTAATCCTCGGTGCACGCGTGTTGCACCAGTCCGACTCGGAGTGTCTGATTCATGAATGCAATCTTATCACTGCCGCAAGGGTGCTGCCCAATTCGCGGCCAGTCCTAGTGCCGGAGATGAAACAGGGATGAAGTCTTGCGCATATGGCGCCGGTCGCAAACAGGTCGTAAAACGCCGCTGATGTCCCGCGGACTTACCGTCAGTCTCCGAGCACGCCTCTTGGCAGCTGCATCGTGACACAGTGCAGACTCCCATGCTGGTGGATCAATGGCAGACAGGGTACGCCGATGATAGTGCGATCCGGAAAACAGGCCTGCAGGCGTTCCAGGGCTACCGAATCCGCTGGGTCGTCGTAGGTTGGCACCAGCACTGCGTTGTTGATGATCAAGAAATTGGCATAAGTCGCAGGCAGGCGCTCCCCATGCTCGTCATAACGCGCGCGTGGCCACGGGAGGCCAACGAGCCGATAGGGATCCCCCGTGCGTGTACGCAAGGCCGTCAGCTCCTCTTGCATGGCGGCGAGCTCTGGAAAGTGCTCGTCGCCAGGGTCGTCGCAGGTAACGTAGGCGATCGTATTCACGTCGCAGAATCGGGCGAGGGTATCGATGTGGCTGTCAGTATCATCACCGGCAAGATACCCGTGTTGCAGCCACAACACTCGTGTGATTCCTAGCCAGTCCGCGAGCTGGTTTTCTATTTCCTCGCGACTCAGTCCTGGGTTGCGCGTCGGTGCAAGCAGGCAGCGCTCGGTGGTTAGCAGACTGCCTGAGCCATCGACCTCTATACTTCCGCCTTCCAGCACCAGATTTACCGGTTCGAGCGGCGTGGTGTGAAAGCTGCCCTGCTGTGCCAGCTTTTGGGAGATGGAGTCATCCAGGTCAGCCGGGAACTTGCCACCCCAGCCATTAAAGTGGAAATCGAGAAGCAGCGGCCGATTGCGGCAAACAACTCCGATCGGACCATGGTCCCTTGCCCAAGTGTCATTGGAAGGCGCGAGCGCAAAGACCAGCCGCGTATCATCCACCGCTGCCTGGCGCAGTTGGCGGGCAATATGCTCGCGATGGTCTGCGTCGAAACTAACAATGAAGACCTTTTCGTGCCTGGCAATCTGGCGCGCGAGATCGACGAATACCTTTTCAACCTCCGCCAGTTGTGGCGCCCAGTCAGTCTGCGCGTGAGGCCAGGTGAGCATGACGCCGCTCTGTGGCGCCCATTCGGGCGGAAGATAGGGGCGGCAGCGTTCAGGGATTGACGGGTTCATCGCCGGAAGTCGGTCTCAGGGACGCGCGCATCATAGCCGTTAGCGATGCGCAGGCCAACAGCAATCACTTTGGCCTGCCCGGGGATTTGACCTGCATGAGCGAGTGTATTTGAATGTGCGCCTCTCGCGGAGCCTAATCCGGGCGTCGCAGCGTATCAGGAGTGCGAAGATGCCTCTAATTCGACCATTTGCCGGTTTGCGACCGCGCGCTGATTTTGCCGCGCAGGTGCTTGCGCCGCCCTACGACGTAGTCACGACGGACGAGGCGCGGGCAAGGGCGAGCGGAAAACCCTGGAGCTTCTTGCACATCTCCCGCCCGGAGATAGACCTGGCGCCCGGTACGGATCCCTATGATGCGGCTGTTTACCGGAAGGGCAGGGAAAATTTCGACAAACAGATCGCTGCGCAGGTGTTGCAGCGGGACCCCGCGCCTTATTACTACCTCTATCGATTGGTGATGGGTCAGCATACTCAGACAGGGCTGGTTGCGGCTGCGTCGATAGCGGCGTACGAAAGTCAGCGCATCCGTCGACATGAGCATACGCGGCCGGACAAGGAGGATGATCGTGTGCGCCAGATCGATGTGCTCAACGCCCAGACCGGGCCAGTCTTTCTTACCTATCGGCACGACGCCATTGTCGACCGTGTAATAGGTGACGCCACGCGGGTTTCACCGGAGGTCGATGTCGTGGCTGATGATGGCGTGCGCCACAGTCTATGGGTGGTGCGTGACCCGGCAACTATCGACACGCTGACTCGCGCTTTTGAGGCAATGGACCGCCTGTATATCGCGGACGGTCATCACCGGTCGGCGGCGGCCGCGCGCGTTGCAGCTGCGCGCCGTAAAGCCGTTGCATCTGCCGGCGGCGAAAGGGCCAGTGATTATTTTCTCGCGGTAGTTTTTCCGGACAATCAGATGCAGATTCTGCCCTACAACCGGGTGGTGCGGGACTTGCACGGGCTCGCGCTTAAAGAGTTTATCGAGCGTGTCTCCCAGGCGTTTTCAGTTGAGCGCTCGCCATCCGCAGTGACCCCAGTTCGAACCGGGGAATTCGGAATGTATTGTGCCGGGCAGTGGCACCGCCTTACGATTCGTGCCGATCGCGTGGCCCATAACGATCCGGTGCGGCGGCTCGATGTGAGTCTGCTGGCCGACAACCTGCTTGCGCCGATTCTCGGTATCAGTGATCCGCGGCGCGACAAACGCATTGACTTCATCGGAGGAATTCGCGGACTCAAGGAACTTGAGCGTCGCGTAGACAGCGGCGAGATGGCGGTAGCCTTTTCTCTCCATCCGACCTCGCTGTCAGATCTGATGTCAGTAGCAGATGCAGGGGAAGTTATGCCGCCAAAATCCACCTGGTTCGAGCCCAAGCTGGCCGACGGCTTGGTGTCGCATGTATTGGACTGAGGGCGGCCGATACGCCCTCGGCTGCAACGCGATCAGCGCCGCATGGACCGACGCTGCACGCGCCGGTATTCCTGGCGCAGGCGTCGGCGCTGTTGCGGGCTCATTCTGGCGAAACGCCGGTGCGCGCGGCGGATTTCCGCCTGTTGTTCCGGGCTTAGACTTTCGTAGCGCTGCACGCCACGTAGCAGGCGTTCCCGTCTTTGCGGCGGGTAGGAATCCCAGCGGTCGCGCTGGTTGGCTAGCAGTCTTTTCTGGTCGTCAGACAGACTGTTCCAGTCGTTAGCCGCGGCCACCTGCCATTGCGCACCAAGGCGGTCGGCCGCGTATGTCGCCGAACAAGCGAGCGTGCCGGCGCAAAGCACGCACAACGTGGCAGCACTTAACAGGATGCGGCGCTTCATATCAGGACTGGTTTTCGTGACCACTGACCGGCGCGCCCTCATGGGAAACCCAGAGATAAAAGTCGATATCCGAGTACAGATCCGGCACGTTGTCCGCGCGGGCAATGCTTGGCGTCGGTTGATGCGGATGCCATATTCCCAGCCCGAGGAATGTGCCGAGCGAGAGAAACACCGCTGCGGCAACTGCGCTGACAACAAAGCGCGTCTTCACCTGACGGTGCGAACGCTTTGATGCACGGCCTTCAATTGCAAGATGCCGGCGCTCGCGAAGCTGTCGTGACAGCGATGTATCCTCTGCCGTGTCACCGTGCGCAATCTGTTTCCAGCGACCCGCGCGCAGGCAGCACCGTTCGCAGGTGGCGAGGTGGTGCAGGAGCGAAGCCTTTTGTTCAGCCATTTCATCCAGCAGCCCAGCGTGCAAGAGATCGAGCTCCGCACTGTCCGGATGGGAATTTGAAGTATTAGTCATTTTTCCAAACCTCCGCCAGCATATGCCTCAGGGTCTGCATAGCACGAAAGTGATGCTGCTTTACTGTGCCCTCGGAGCAGCCAAGTATTTGGGAAGTCTCCCGCACGCTCAATTCCTGGCCCTCGCGCAACAGGAACACCTGCCGCTGACGTTCCGGCAATTGACGTACCGCAGCATCGATCGACTTGCGCAGGCGTCT
The DNA here is from genome assembly GCA_021783175.1 of Pseudomonadota bacterium. The sequence continues at coordinate 13,091 of JAJXUF010000047.1, read as the reverse complement.
TCCGGCAGCAATATCTTCCGGTTGGTCGGTCGGTCGGGCTAAATCGGCGCCGACTCCAAGATCAAGGAGATCCGTCTCGCCAGATGCATCCGTGTCCTCGTGATGCACAAAGAACGAAACGATCCGACCAAGACCTTCGCGAACCCGGCGTTTCCGGCGAGCGTCATTGATGCGGTTTTGCAGGATCGTAAAAAAGAGAGCTGGCCATTCCGTCACGGATTTCTGGCGATAGTGTTCCACCAGCTTGAGCATGCTGTCCTGGACGATGTCGAGTGCAAGTTCGTGATCCCAGAGCGCATGCCGTGCCATGCGGTACGCCTGGTGCTCGACACTGGCCAGAAAAGTATCCATTGGGTCGCCGACCGGCGGCGCCTCAGGTACCGTTACGGCTCGCGTCGGTCGCGTTGCCCGAAAGCCGACGACGTTTGCCGGGCGCAGATCGCTCAGGTCATCAATGTCTTCGTTCAGCGCGTCCAGAAGTAGGTCCGCCATGAGAACTCCCATACCTGGGGAAGGAAAGGGCCTGGATTCGATCTTCCGGCGCACCTGTTTCCCCGTTATGCCCCCGGCCTTGTCGTCATGCTACCGGGGTTCTAAAGCCGCTTGCGGCGCCGGAGCCGCGGAATTCGGGCTATGACCCGCTTGTCGTGGAAAGAACCGGTATTTTGCGCCATCAGCCCGTTATTCTGTGAATAATAGATTTCGACCTGAGGACACACAACCGCCAGCCGCCGTGTCGTCAGCCGATTGCACAGGCGAGCTCTTCGATCTTCCACTTCCGTCAATTAACGTATGAGCCAGCATTTGGATGACACCGCGGAACCCGCTAATTGGACACGCAATGCCCTTATAGGTTGCTGGCTGACCGGGCGGGAATCGGCGGATTAGCGCTGTCCGCTGTTGCTTACTGCCGCCGCCAGGCGATCAAGAGCGCGCCCCGGAAGCAGGCGGCGAGCCAGGGCAAAAAAGTGGGAAGGAACTGTGACCGGGTAACGAATTTTGGGGCGGCGCGCGTCCAGCGCATGTCCGACTTTGCGCGCAACCGCTTGCGGCGGGAGGGTAAACGGCAGCGGCTTATTTCCGCCCAGACGCCGTTCAACACGGGTGTAGTAATCGCGATGGGCGCTGTGCGTGCGGTCAATATGGCGCAAGTAGGCTCGGTAGGCGTTGTCCCGGAAGCGGCTGGTAATCGGCCCTGGTTCGACCAGCGAGATGTGGATATTGGTGCCCCCCAGCTCCAGACGCATAGTGTCACTGAGTGCCTCCAGCGCAAATTTGGTGGCGCTATATGCGCCACGGTAGGCGAGACAGACGATGCCCAGCAGTGAACTTATCTGAACGATACGTCCGCCGCCTTGAGCGCGAAAGACCGGGATAAGCTGGTTGGTCAGCTCCTGCGTGCCAAAAAGGTTGGTTTCGAACTGCCGCCGCAAGGCCTCGCGCGTGAGGTCCTCGACCGCGCCGGGTTGCCCATAGGCGCCGTTATTTACCAGGGCATAGACCTTGCCGCCAGTTCGATCGAGTATTTCGGCGACAGCGCTGCGGATTGACTCGGACGAGTCGAGATCGAGCTGAACACTTTCGAGGCCGGCAGTCTGGACCAGCGATAGATCTTCTGCGCGGCGCACGCTGGCGATTACGCGATAGCCTTGTTGATGCAGGTAGAGGGCTGTAGCTTGACCGATACCAGACGAGCAGCCGGTGATGAGCACCGCCTTTTGGTCGTGTTTCATCTCCACCCTCTCCTCGATGACAGCGTGCCGCGCGCAGCATAACTGAACGCTGGCATGCTGGTAAGTCCGCAGGCGCGACTTCCAGTCCTGCGGTGATGCGGGCATTATAGTCCGCAGCCTCTCCGGGATTTCCTCAGAAATGAATGAAGCGAAATTGCTGCTGACCCGGTCCGCCATGTCGGTATTGCGACCGCTGCTGCCTCCCGGGTTGACGCCAGAGCTGACCAGTGACACCCAGGAGAGGGGCGCTGCAGTGTATGTGCTTCGGGCCGAGGAATGCCAAAGCTTCATTTCCGAGGGGTCGCATTCGGATTACGTGATTATTCTTTGGCTGGATGGCGCCCAGGCGCCGGACGCACAGATCCTATCCCATCCCAGGGTAGTCGGTGCCTTAAGCCCTGCCGCGCCGGCGGCTACCGTATATACCACGATCAAATCGGCGCTGGCGCTGCTGCGCGATTCCGCCGGCGACCGGGGAAATGCGATGCTCGAAAAGATGCTCGACATCGGTCGCGCCCTGGCCGCCGAGAAGGATCTCGATAGGTTGCTAGGACTAATTCTCGGGCATGCGCGCAGCCTGACTGGCGCCGACGGGGCGTCGATCTATACCCGGGATCCGAGCGGCGCGCTTCACTTTCGGTTGTGGCAGAACGCATCCCGAGCCGGCGACATGGATCCGCAAAAAAGTCCGGCGGGAGACAACAGTATCGCCGGCTATGTCGCGCGCACCGGCCAGGTTGTGCGCATCGAAGACGCCTATGTCATCGACGAGGATGCGCCTTACCGTTTCAACCCCGCCCTGGACCGTGCTATTAATTACCGCACGCGTTCCCTGCTCACGCTGCCGCTGACCAGCAAGGCAGGCGATGTTGTCGGCGTATTGCAGCTTATTAACCGAAAGCGGCAGGCGGATGCGGTATTGCGCGCAGACAGTGATTTCGCCAGCCAGGTTCTGTCCTTCGACGACCGCAGCTGTCAGGTAGCGCTGGCGTTGGCCGGTCAGGCCGGAGTAGCGCTCGAAAACAGCCTTCTGTATGCGGATATAGAGCGTCTGTTCGAAGGTTTTATCATGGCATCGGTGCAGGCCATTGAGGCGCGTGATCCTACCACCGCCGGGCATTCCTTCCGTGTTGCCGAATTTACCGAAAAGCTTGCGCTGGCTGTGGACCGTTGCGACTTGCGCCCTCTGCGCGATGTGACATTCACCCGCGAACAGTTGCGTGAAATCCGTTACGCGGCATTGTTGCACGACTTTGGCAAGGTGGGCGTCCGCGAACACGTTCTGGTGAAAGCCAAAAAGCTCTATCCTCTGCAGCTGGATCTGTTGCGTCAGCGATTCAGGCACGCTGGTACAAGCGGCGCAGAGGCTGCTTATCGGGAGTTGCTGGATCTTGCCCGGCGCGAAGGTTGGGATGCTGATCGTCTGCAAGAAGGCCGGCGCGAAGTCGAAGGGCAGATCTCTCAGCAGCGTGCGCGGCTTGAGCACTACCTTAGTATCGTTCTAAGGGCAAACGAACCCTCGGTGACATACATCGACGTTGCGGGTGAATTGCGGGAAGTGCTTGAGTACCGTTTTCCCGACGGCGAGCAAGCAGAGTCTCTGCTTAGTATCCATGACTTCGCCAATCTGACGCTGCCCAAGGGCAACCTGGGGCCGGAAGAGCGTGCCCAGATCGAATCGCACGTGAGTCACACTTTCCAGTTCCTGAGCTTGATTCCTTGGACACGCGATCTTGCAGCGTTGCCGGCGATCGCCTATGCGCACCACGAGAAACTCGATGGCAGCGGTTATCCGCGCCGCCTGTGTCGAGAGGAAATTCCGGTCCAGGCGCGAATGATGACGATTTCGGATGTCTATGATGCGCTGACCGCCCCCGACCGTCCGTACAAGCAGGCAATCAGTGCGGATCATGCGCTCGACATCCTTGGAATGGAGGCGCGCAACGGCAAGATTGACGCGGACTTACTACGGGTCTTTGTCGAGGCAGGCTGTTATCTTCCGGTAGTTGGCCGGCATTGAACGCACGGACCGGCACCTCAAGCGCAGGCGTGGCTGCAGCGAATTCTAAGAATTCGGCGGCTCGGTCGGCGCGCGCGGGATCCAAGGCGGCCTAATGCGGTTCCAGCTTGGCCAGTTCCTCGAGCAGGGCCAGAACCAGCGTCTGCCCCTGGGGTGACATGCCCTTGGTGAGCTTGTCAGCTTCGCGTTCGCCAGAGATCAGTGGGTGCATTACGGCTGACAGTCGCGCCATGTCGCCGCCGGAGCGGAGCATCGTTTCTGCCATGGCCGCAAGCATCTGCATGGCCTGGACATCGCCGCGGCTCACAGCATGCACCATGGCGGCGAGGGCAGGGGCCGCCAATGTCGGGTCGGGCTTGGCGTTCAGATCCGGCAGGGTCGACGGATCCTGCAAGCCGCGCAGGATGGCCCGCACAATCACCTGGTCCTCTTCGTCCAGACTACGCAACAGGCTTGTCTCGCGTTGGCCCTTGAGGATTTGACGGATGGCTGCCACCAGTTCGGTCCAGCCATTGGCCACGGCTGTTTCCAGGATGGAGTCGAGGTCCGGCACCCGCTCCCGGTTCTGGCAAGCCATGACGACGCGGTGAATCAGCCCGGCGTGAGATTGGAGGATCTGCTGGTTCTTGTCAGGCATGGAAGCCATCGCACGGTTCCTCTGGGGTTTTTGCCAAATATAACGGCCCGCTTCGCGGAAGGAAACAGCCGCCGCGAATCGCCCGTGCCGGTTTGCCGGCAATGGTTTAAAATAGGTGAGTTTGCGTTCCGGTCCTATCGGGCCGACTGGCACCCTTCGCGAAACCTGTGCGGATGGGCGCAGGAAATTGTGAGGGAGACAGTTGCGGATGAAAGACAAGTTGCGCGCGGGTGTGGTGGGCGTCGGTTACCTGGGCAAGTTTCACGCGCGCATCTACGCGTCTATGCCGGATGTGGTGCTGTCCGGTGTGGTCGATGTGGACGAAGCTGCCGCGAAGTCAGTCGCTGCCCAATATGGTTGTAATGCCTATACCCGGGCCGAAGACCTCCTGGGGAAGGTCGATGCCGTGAGCATCGTCGTTCCTACCGTGCACCACCTTGCCGTGGCGCGTCCGTTTCTGGAAAGCGGCGTGCACATGCTTATGGAAAAGCCCCTCGCTCCCAGTTTCGAGGAGGCGCTTGCGCTGGTGGAACTGGCGGAAAAATGCAAAGTACTCTTTCAAGTGGGACATCTGGAGCGGTTCAATGCGGGGGTTATGGCGCTCGCTGAGCGCGTGCACGAACCGCGCTTCATTGAAGTACATCGTCTCGGCGGTTTCGTCGAACGCGCCACCGACGTGGATGTCGTGACCGATCTGATGATTCACGACATTGATATTGTGATGTCGCTGGTGAAATCGCCAATCCGCGACATTGCGGCGACCGGGCTGCCAGTATTAACGGAGCACGTAGACATTGCCAATGCGCGTATCGAATTTGCCAATGGTGCTGTGGCCAATGTGACTGCCAGTCGCGTTTCCAACAAGAAGCAGCGGCGCATTCGCGTGTTTGGCCACAACGGCTACTATGCCCTCAACTACATCGACCAGCAGATCGAAGTGGCACGTGCTTTGCCGGGGCCGCCTGGTGCGCGCGCCGAGATCGCAACTGAGCGCGTAGAAATAGAGCCGCGACAGCCGCTGGATGCCGAGCTCGAACATTTCGTCAAATCGGTGCAAACCGGGGAGGCGCCGCTGGTCGGCGGTCGTACCGCCCTTGAGGCATTAAAAGTGGCACTTATGGTCAAGGAGAAAATCGCGTCATGCCAGAAGCAGTAATTCCCGTTCCATTTCTCGATCTTACCGCGCAATTCAAGGAGCTGGAAAGCGAGTGGTTGGAGGCGATTCGCGCTACCGGTGCCAAGGGCAGCTTTATCCTGGGACCACAGATAACAGCTTTCGAGCGCGAATTTGCCGATCACGTGGGCGTCAAACACGCCATTGCGGTGGCTAATGGAACCGACTCCCTGATTCTCTCGCTGCGTGCACTCAATATCGGTCCAGGCGATGAGGTGATTACTACTCCATTTACATTTTTCGCGTCCGCCGAGGCGATCGATTCTGTTGGTGCGACACCGGTATTTGCCGACATTCTGGCGGACACTTTCACGCTTGACCCCGCCAGTGTGCGTGATCGGATAGGTCCCAAGACACGGGCAATTCTGCCGGTTCACATTTTCGGACACGCGGTGGAGATGGAAGAAATCATGGCGCTGGCACGCAAGCACAATCTTGCCGTGATCGAAGACTGCGCGCAGTCATTTGGAGCAAAGACCCCGGGCGGGACTGTTGGAAGCATGGGCACAACCGGCAGCTTCAGCTTCTATCCCACCAAGGTTCTCGGTTGCTACGGTGACGGCGGTATGGTCACAACCAACAGTGCAGAGATCGATGAGCGCATCCGCCGTCTGCGTAATCACGGCGCGGTGAAACCCTTTATTCATGTGGAGGTCGGCTGCAACAGCCGTCTCGATGAGATTCAGGCGGCGGTGTTGCGAATCAAGCTGCGCACCATCGAGGGTGCGCTGGCCGGACGGCGCCGCGTGGCCGGCGAGTATGATCGTCGGTTTGCCGGCACGGCGGTGAAAACCCCGATTTTCCGGCGTGCGCAGGCGCACGTGTACAACCTGTATACCATCCGCATCCCGAATCGCGACCGGGTGCGGCAGCGCCTTAGTGATGCCCAGATCGGATCTTCCCTTTGCTATCCGCAGGGACTGCACTTGCAGGATGTCTACAAGCATCTCGGCTATCAACCTGGCAGCCTTCCGGTGTGCGAACAGGCGACGACCGAGGTCCTGTCGTTGCCGATATATCCCGGTATGCCCGATTTGCACATCGATCGTGTCGCCAAAATGGTGCTCGAAGCCGTTCGCGGCTGACACGCTGCCGCGAATCCCGGTCGTGCGAGTACCGTGCGGCAGCGTCGAGTTGCTGCAGGTCAGCGGGCGGTGCTCATTAGGCGCAGCGCGTGTCGGCGCGCGCGGTCTCGCCCGGCAGGTCAGAACGTGGCCCTGTCCCAGCCCCAGTAAGATGCGTCAACGTCGCTGAATTCTATGTATACCCGCTTCGGCGGAATGTTGAAGGCTTCTGCGAGCAGCTCGCACAACACGCGTGACAGCTCGGTAGTTCGCGCCGCCGGCAGACCGATGGATTTGAGCTGGAGGAACGCGCAAGGGGCGTTGCTACCGGCGAACATCATGGGTTGTTCCGGGGCAAACGCCACCATAACGTAGCTTTCCGGTTTGGCAAGTTCGTGTGCAACGAGCGCTGATGCGCGTCGCACGAGATCTGCCTTTGCGGGGGCGTCGATCGGGATATTGGTCTGGATGTTGAGGTAGGGCATAGATGTTCTCGCATGAATGTGGTTCGGAACTTGCCTGTCCATTGTCGCTGACCGCAGGCGGCATGCAGGTTGCTTGCGTCAAGATCACCCGGTTGCTGCAACCGATCCGTTAGGGCGAAATCGGCTGCGCGGCTCTTGCGGCAGCAAAGCTGGTTACACCGAGCGTATTCATCTTGGACGCGATGCCGGACACGATTTGTCTAATGGCCGCCGGTCCCTGATAAATGAGCGTGGTGTAGATCTGCAGCAAATCCGCGCCCGCAAGTATCTTTTCCCAGGCATCATCAGCATCACTAATTCCGCCGACACCGATGATGGGAATGCGGCCCGCCAATTCCGCATATAGTTCTCTGATGGCATGGGTGGCCAAGGCGCGTAGCGGGCGTCCGCTCAATCCGCCAGGTTCCTTGGCTGCTGCCTCATTCTCCACGCCTGGTCGGGCTACAGTGGTGTTGGTTGCGATCACCGCGTCGATGCCGTAAGTCAGCAGCAGCTGAGCGATCCCACGGATGCCTTGATCGGAGAGGTCGGGAGCTATCTTCAGGGCAAGCGGCACGTAGCGTGCATGCCTGCGGGCAAGGGCAGCCTTTTCTGTCTTGATTGCTTCGAGCAGGGCAACCAGCGACTGTTCTGACTGAAGTGTGCGCAATCCGGGCGTATTGGGTGAAGAAATGTTTACGGCGACATAGTCTGCGACCGGGTAGACCGCGCGCAGAGCCAGTATGTAGTCATCCAGGGCACGTTCCACGGGCGTATCGCGATTCTTGCCTATATTGATGCCAACTGGACAGCTGCGTCTGGCTTTCGATAAGTTGGCCAGGAACGTGTCAAGTCCGACGCTGTTGAATCCCATGCGGTTGATAACGGCTTCATGCGCAGGCAGGCGGAACATGCGCTTCCTCGGATTGCCGGGCTGGGCTCTGGGAGTGACGGTGCCGAGCTCGAGAAATCCGAAACCGAGGTCGGAAAAGGGCGCCAGACAGGTCGCGTTCTTGTCCAGACCCGCGGCAAGGCCAAGGGGGTTAGGGAAATGCAGACCCATGACTTCGGCCGGCAGCAGCGGGGTGCGCTGACGGTAGAGACTGCGGGTAAGGACTCCCGCGCCGGGAATCCGATAGGTTCCGCGCAGCAGCCGAAGGGTAAAGTCGTGGCTGACCTCAGCATCGAGCGCGAACAGCAAGGGCCGTATGAGTTTATACATTTTCTATACGCTTCTTTTTAGAAACTCTCGCGTTCCCCCAGATAACGCCATTTGCCGACCGGAAGCGAACCAAGCTTAACGTTGCCGATGCGGACGCGTTTCAGGCCGGTGACGCGCAATCCAACCAGTTCGCACATGCGGCGGATCTGGCGCTTTTTTCCTTCACGCAGGACAAATCGAAGTTGGTCGCGGTTTTGCCATGACACCTCTGCGGGGCGCAAAGCCTTGCCGTCCAGTGACAGGCCATGCTTGAGCAGCCGGAGTCCTTTGTCGTCGAGCTGGCCCTCGACCCGCACCAGATATTCCTTTTCGATGTTACTGTCTTCCCCGATCAGGCGACGCGCGATTCGCCCGTCCTGTGTAAGCACAAGCAACCCAGTAGATTCGATGTCCAAGCGGCCAGCCGCCGACAGACCTCGCAGTTGGCTGCGATCGAAGCGCAGCGGCGAACGGTCATTCTCATCGTGCGTGTCGGCCTGGACCAGCGACACGGCAGCCGTATAGCCCTTTTCCGGTTGGGTCGAGACGTAACCGACTGGTTTGTGCAGTAATATCGTTACGCGTTCGCTCTGGCGGGCGTTTGCCTTGGGATCAAGAGTTACGCGCTGGTCGGGGTAGACTTTGGTGCCAAGTTCAGTAATACGCTCACCGTCAACGAATACCCATCCGCGTTCTATGTAATGATCCGCTTCCCGGCGTGAGCACAGACCGAGTTCCGACATCAGCTTTGAAAGTCTAAGTTTTTCCACGGCACTTGCCTGCTTGTCATGGCGGGAGATTATCGCGGCAACTGCCCGGGCGCGCCAGTCTCGGACGGGTAGTTGTATCAATTTAGGACCCAGCCGAGAACCACGGAGCGGGACGAGCCGAAAAAATGGCCAGCTATTTGGTCCTCGGCTTTTCCAGCCAGGGGGTCAGTTTGTTCCTTCGTGGTCGAGCCAGACGCCAAGACCCTGGGCATTGAGTTCTATGTCCATTTGCATGAGGTCCATTATGCTTTCACGCTTCAGGCGGCAGCCGTGTTGGGCCAGTCGCGCGAGCAGAACGCGTTCGATTTCCCGTTTGATCAGGCCGTGACGTGGCGGGCCAGCATCACGCAGGTTACGTGCGAGCGATACAAATGCGTCAATACACTCGTGGAGATCTTTGGCCAGTCGCTCAAGATTGCCTACCCGTCCGAAGTGGGTGAGGAACATGTTGCGCGGTGAGAGATGCATGAGCCGATCAATGGAAGCATGAAGTGCCGGGGGGTCGAACTGGACTGGCGTTGTGGTAGGGAAGATGAACTCGCCGTTTGATGTGTCGAATTCGCGATATGACAGACCGAAGGTGTCTCCGGTGAAAATAGCGCGGCTACGCTCGTCGAGTATGCAAAAATGATGGCGCGCATGTCCCGGAGTATCGATAAACAGCAGATTACGGCCGTTAAGCGCAAGGCCGAACTGGTCGGGCGCCTCGATAATTCGATCGCGCGGAATTGGCACAATCTGTCCGAAGCTGCGCTCGGCTTCATCCGTTCCGTAGACTGTTGCGACACCGGCGATGAGCTTGGTCGGATCGACCAGATGACGCGCACCGCGCGGATGCAAGACTGTTCTGGCGTTAGGGAGGCGGCGAAGCAGTTCACCTGCTCCGCCCGCATGGTCGAGATGCACGTGGGTGATTATCAAATAGTCCACGTCCTGTGGCTGCAGGCCCTTTGCGGCAAGCACCTGCATGACACAATCGACCGATCTGTTGGTGCCGCTGTCGATTATCGCCGCCCGACCGCCCTCGATCAGGAGATGGATGGCAACAAGGCCGGGGCGCTTGTACTGGGCATCTATGGCGCTAATGCCGTCTTGGTAGTCGATGTAACGGATCTGATCCATTTGGCCTCGCCCCGCCGGTGCTGATTACTACGTTTGCAGGCGCCTATTTTAGCGCACCGATGTCGCCGACAGCGAATGCAGGAGGATGCGATGTCCGGTCGAGGGCGACATTGAGGGTTTACTAGATTATGCCGGATTGACTATGTTAGTACCGCAAATGGTTCGTCATGACAAAACACGAGGGCGAGACGATGTCGAAAATGATCAGCAGACGTTCACGCAAGGCCGGCTTGCCTCCCGGTACGCCTGTGCATATCGGTCAGCAAACGGCGGAGCCCACGCGCATCTCAGTCTTGTCGTATGACGAGCAAAATGTCACCCAAACACAACCAGTTCTGGCCAGCGAATGCGAGGTGTTCCGGCAAAGTCCGCTGACCAGCTGGATAATGGTGCAGGGCCTGCGCGATATTGACGCCCTGGAAACACTCGGCCGCTGCTTTGGCATGCATCCACTTGTTCTGGAAGACATAGTCAACACGGACCAGCGACCAAAATTGGAGGATTACGGAGACTACCTCTACATGGTCCTGAAGATGCTTACTTATCGCGAAGCGACTCATGAAGTCGCCAGCGAACAGCTGAGTCTGGTTCTTGGCCCGAACTTTCTGATCTGCTTCATGGAGAGGGAAAGCGAACTATTTGAGCCGCTACGCCAACGGCTTGGCGAATCCAGGGGCCGGATCCGCAAGATGGGCGCCGATTATATTGCCTACTCGGTGATCGATACCGTTGTCGACAATTATTTCAGCGTTTTGGAAAAGGTCGGCGAACAGGTCGAGACACTGGAGGAAGAGCTTGTTTCCAACCCCAGGCGCGGAATAATGCGCGACATTCAGCGGCTCAAGCGCGAAATGATTTTTCTGCGCCGCTCGGTGTGGCCTCTGCGCGAATTGATTGGCGGTCTGCAACGCGCCGATTCGCCGCTGGTCAGCGAATCGATCGGTATTTACCTGCGCGATGTATATGACCACACGATCCAGTCGATTGATACGATCGAATCTTTGCGCGATATGCTGTCCGGGATGCTGGATATTTATCTCTCCAGCATCAGCAATCGAATGAACGAAATCATGAAAGTGCTAACTATTATTGCCACAATCTTCATACCGCTGACTTTCATAACCGGCATCTACGGTATGAACTTTCGGCACATGCCGGAGCTTGGCTGGCGATATGGTTATCCAGTGGCGCTCATCGTGATGACGGTCATCGCTCTTGCCATGCTTGTCTGGTTCCGCAAAAAGAAATGGTTGTAGCGCGCGACGCGCGCTACAATTCTGCTTCCGCAGGTAATGATTCACACTGGAGGCTGTTATGGCGCAGAGAGCACGAAAGGTCGATTATTTTGCAATGAGCATCGCCAACCGTCCGGGTAAAGCCGCAGAAGTTCTCGAGATGCTGCGCGCGGCGGACGTCAACCTGCTAGGGTTCACCGGATTTCCGGCGGGAAAACAAAGTCAGATAGACCTGATCCCAGAAAATACCGCGGCATTCAATGCTGTGGCGAGACGCGCGAAGTGGACGCTTAACAAGAAGAAAACAGGATTCATGATTCAGGGCGATGATCGACCCGGCGCGGTGGCTTCGATGTTGATGCGACTTGCGCATGCCAAGATCAATGTGACCGCAGTCGATGCGGTTTGCGCCGGCAAGGGCCGCTTCGGCGCACTTCTCTGGGTCAAGGACAAGGATGTGCGTAAAGCGGCAAAGGCGCTGGGCGCAACCTGACCGGCGCGCAGTCGCGAACGCAATGCCGCGCGATTTGCGCGTTGCCGATAGTGCACCTACTCACGGCGTTCACCGATTACCTCTTGGCAGCGGCGGGCGCCGTTTTCGCGATTAAACTTGAGCTTGCGCGTGGCGGTCGCAAGGCAACAACCATTCGCCTGTGGAGTGCGGCGTTTGTTGCAGCCGCCGTAGCCGCGGCGCTGGGTGGAACATTTCACGGGCTTGGCGCGAAAGTGGACGCGCCTCTCGGGTTAGTCCTGTGGAAAGGCACGGTCTATTCGGTGGGCCTGGCCAGTTTCTTCATGCTGTGTGCGACCGCGACCGCCGCCTTGCGCCCGCCCGCCTGGAACGTTGTGATCGCCGGTGCCTTGATCAAATTCATGGGCTATGCCTGGTGGATGGCGACGCATAACAGTTACCGCTATGTTGTTTTTGACTATGCTTCGTCCCTGCTAGCGGTGTTGCTGCTTCAAGCATGGACCGGCTTGGTCCTATGGCAAAACGGTAGCGGCTGGGTCAGCGCCGGCGTTCTGCTGGCATTTGCCGGTGCCGGTATCCAGCGAATCGGATGGTCTGGATATGCCGGGTTTAATAACAATGACTTGTACCACCTTGTCCAAATAGCCTCTTTGTACCTCTTCTACAGGGGCGCGCGCCTTGCGCGTGATCGATGATTCCGGTCGCATGAACGGCGACTGTCTTTTAAGGTAAAATCCTCGTTTTCGTACCCCTGGAGAATGTAATGGCCGAAAAACTCAACCGCATTAGTTCCCGCATCACCCAGCCGAAATCGCAGGGAGCATCGCAGGCGATGCTTTATGGTACCGGCTTGACCGAGCGCGACATGGACAAGGCCGAAGTGGGTATCGCGAGCGTGTGGTGGGAAGGTAACACCTGCAACATGCACCTGAATGATCTGGCTGCAAAGGTAAAGGAAGGCGTGCAGGGGGCGGGTCTGGTCGGGATGCGGTTCAATACCATCGGTGTCTCCGATGGGATCTCGATGGGAACCGAAGGAATGAGCTATTCGCTCCAGTCGCGCGACATCATCGCCGATTCAATAGAAACCGTGATGGGCGCCCAGTGGTATGACGCCAACATTTCCATCCCCGGTTGCGACAAGAATATGCCAGGGGTAATCATGGGCATGGCGCGGGTGAATCGTCCGTCGCTCATGA
>JAJXUF010000207.1 GCA_021783175.1 Pseudomonadota bacterium | reverse complement strand
CGACCGGACTCTTCGTACCGGCGACTGTGCGCAATTGCAGCATGCCCGGGGCCTGTCCCGAGCCTGTCGAAGGGGCATCGACAAAGCGATAAGGCAGGTTGCCGACTTCACCGACATCCTTCAGGCTGCGCCCCATGAATCGCTTGACCGACACAATCGTGTTTTGCGGGTCATCGCTCTGCACGGCCTGCGCCGCATGGCCGACCTGCACGCTGCCATCAGGTGCATAGCGCACAACCGAAGGCAGCAGTGCGCAACCTTCGATATCGTTCAGCACGGTACTGATACCGTTGCGTACGGTCGCCACAAGGGAATTGGTCGTGCCGAGGTCGATACCGACCGCCAGCCGGTGTTCGTGGGGAGCGGCGCTGAGGCCGGGTTCTGCGATCTGCAACAGTGCCATTTTTAAGAATCTAATTCGTCGAATGCGGAGCCGATTTCTTCCGCCAGTTTCTCAAGAAATTTGAGCTTGCGCACTATACCGGAAGCGGCTGCGTAATCGCGAGTGTCGTCGATATCAATGCTGAGTTGTTGTTGCAAAATCCGCACTTCATGTTGCATACGGTGTTCCAGTTCATCCAGCGCCGCGGAATCTTTTGCCTGTCTCGCGGCTTCCAGCGCTTCGCGCCATTCCATCTGCTGCATCAGGAAGTCGACAGGCATCGCGGTATTGCTCTCTTCCTGCGTATCCACACCGTGCTGCAACAACAGGTAACGCGCGCGATTCAACGGGCTACGCAGAGTTTGATACCCTTCATTCACGCGCGTCGCCCATTGCATGGAAAGACGGCGTTCCGCATCGGAAAGATGGGTAAATTTATCCGGATGGACTTGCGCCTGCAGCCCGAGAAAACTCCGCTCCAGCGCGGCGCTATCGATTTTGAATGCTGCTGGAAGGTTGAAGAGCTGGAAGAAGTCCTGCTGGAAATCCGCGTTAAGGATATCCATCAAACCTTGAAACTTTCCCCGCAACCGCAAGCATCCTTGACATTCGGATTGTTGAATTTGAACCCTTCGTTCAAACCTTCGCGGGTGTAATCCAGTTCCATGCCGTCGATGTAAGGCAGGCTGTGCTGATCCACCAGGACCGTTACACCATTGCTGACGAATTTCAGGTCTTCGCTATCCACTGCATCGGCGAACTCAAGCTTGTAAGCCATGCCGGAGCAACCGCTGGTGCGAACGCCAAGGCGCAAACCGACGCCTTTGCCGCGCTTGGCCAGGAAATTCTGCACATGTTTCGCCGCATTTTCCGTCAACGAGATCGTCATTTCGTATCCCTATTTATTTATTGCCGTTACAAGCCGCGGTCTCCAGCGTTGCGCCATGTTTGGCCTTGTAGTCCGCCACGGCCGCCTTGATCGCATCTTCAGCAAGGATGGAGCAGTGTATCTTCACAGGCGGCAAGGCCAGTTCTTCTGCGATGTGCGTGTTCTTGATCCCCAATGCCTGATCCACCGTCTTGCCCTTGACCCACTCGGTGACCAGCGAACTGGAAGCGATAGCGGAACCGCAACCGTATGTCTTGAACTTGGCATCTTCGATGATGCCGTCCTTGCCCACTTTGATCTGCAGCTTCATCACGTCGCCGCATGCCGGAGCGCCGACCATGCCGGTTCCGACATAGTCGTCTTCCTTGTCCAGGGAACCTACATTGCGCGGGTTTTCGTAGTGATCCAGTACTTTATTGCTGTATGCCATTTGGTACTCCTTTTAGTCGCGGAGAAGGAAGAAAGAGTGAAGAGGGAAGGGTAAAACCAGCGCAGTGCGCACCACCCTTCTCCCTTCCCTATTTACCCTTCCCAACTGTTAATGTGCGGCCCATTGCACCGAATTCAAATCCACTCCGTCTTTGAACATCTCCCACAAAGGAGAGAGGTCGCGAAGTTTGGCAATCTTTTCCCGCAATAGTTTCACTGCAAAATCCACCTCTTCTACAGTGGTGAATCTCCCCACAGTGAAACGAATCGAGCTGTGCGCCAGTTCGTCGTTGCGACCCAGGGCGCGCAATACATATGATGGCTCCAGGCTGGCGGAAGTACAAGCCGAACCGCTGGAAACCGCGATGTCTTTCACCGCCATGATGAGCGATTCGCCTTCAACGAAGTTGAAGCTCACATTCAGATTGTGCGGCACACGCTGCTCCATGTCGCCGTTGAGGTAAACCTCTTCCATGCCCGACAGCCCCTTCCACAAACGGTCGCGCAACATGCGCACGCGCTCGTTCTCGGTCGCCATCTCCATTTTGGCGATATGGAATGCCTCACCCATGCCGACGATCTGGTGCGTCGGCAAAGTGCCGGAACGGAAACCCCGTTCATGCCCGCCGCCGTGCATCTGGGCTTCCAGGCGCACGCGGGGTTTGCGGCGCACATAAAGCGCACCAATGCCTTTCGGGCCGTAGGTCTTGTGTGCCGAGAAGCTCATCAGGTCGATCTTGAGCTTCTGCAGATCGATCACCACTTTGCCGGTCGCCTGCGCCGCATCGACATGGAACAGGATGCCGCGCTCGCGGCAGATTTCGCCGATAGCCGCGATATCCTGGATCACGCCGATCTCGTTGTTCACATACATCACCGAAACGATGATCGTATCGGGACGCAATGCAGCCTTCAGCTTTTCCAGATCAATCAAACCATTCGGTTCCGGTTCGAGGTAAGTTGCGCTAAAGCCCTGGCGCTCCAGTTCGCGCACCGTATCCAGCACAGCTTTATGCTCGGTCTGCACCGTGACGATGTGCTTGCCCTTGTCGGCGTAGAAATTCGCCGCGCCCTTCAGGGCAAGATTGTTCGATTCGGTTGCACCCGACGTCCACACGATCTCTTTCGAATCGGCGTTGACCAAGGCGGCAACCTGTTCGCGCGCCCGCTCCACCGCCTCGTCCGCCACCCAGCCGAAGGAATGCGAACGCGAAGCTGGATTGCCGAATTTCTCGGTGAGATACGGAATCATCGCCTCGGCCACGCGCGGATCGACCGGCGTGGTAGCGGAATAGTCCATGTAGACAGGCAGGTGCAACGTCATTTCATCTTCTCCTATTGCCAATGGCCATCAGGCATTGTCTTGATGCTCAAGCCGGATGGCCGCTTGCTCTTTCATGCAGCGACGCGCGAGGAAGTTTCCTGTTTCGTCATCATGACGGGTGACACTTCCGGCGTACCGATCTTGCTCTGACCATCCACCAGTTGCTGTAGATTGATCTTGCCCAGATATTCGTGGATGGACTCGTTAAGTCCGAACCACAGATCGTGCGTCAGACAAGGCTTGCCGTTGTCGCAATTGCCTTTCGTTCCGCAATTTGTAGCATCCAGCGCTTCGTCCACCGCAGTGATGATATCGACCATGCTGATCTTGTTCGCGGGGCGCGCCAGGCAATAGCCGCCGCCCGGACCGCGCACGCTGGCCACCACATTGTTGCGGCGCAGCTTGCCGAACAACTGCTCCAGATAAGAGAGCGATATCTTCTGCCGCTCGCTGATGCCCGCCAACGTCACGGGACCTTTTCCGCCACGCATTGCCAGATCGACCATTGCCGTTACTGCAAACCGCCCTTTGGTTGTGAGTCTCATAACTTTCCCCTATTTTCAAATATTCAAACAAGATGGATGAACTGCCATCCCCTTAATCCCTGTAAAACTTACGGACATCATAGAATACCCGATTCTTTTAATCAACAATTTTATTCAAATGTTTCGGATCGAACTTGTCGGCGGTCGCCCGCTCTTCTTCGACGCGCACTCCCATCTTTTCCAGCTGCTGCAGGATAAATTCTATGCGTTGATCGACGGTAACGCTATGCCCCAACAGGCCATGGATGGCTTTGGCCAGGGGGTCATCCTTGTCGTTTCCAACTCCATACGCGTTGAATCCATGGGATATTTTCTTTTCCTCATCCAGAATTCGCGCCGGAATACCCGCCGCTGTGGCGCCTGCCGGCACGTCCTTCACCACCACTGCGTTGGAGCCGATCTTCGCGCCATCGCCAATATGAATAGGGCCAAGCACCTTCGCTCCGGCCCCGATCACCACCCCGTTGCCCAGCGTGGGATGGCGCTTGCCCTCCTTCCACGAGGTCCCGCCCAGGGTCACACCGTGATACATGGTCACGTCGTCGCCGATCTCGGCCGTCTCGCCGATCACCACACCCATACCGTGGTCAATGAAGAAGCGCCGCCCGATGGTTGCGCCCGGATGGATCTCGATGCCGGTGAACCAGCGCGCGAAGTGCGAAATGAAGCGTGCCAGCCATTTCAACCCCATGTGCCACAGCGTGTTGGACAAGCGATGGAAGATGCGCGCGTGCAGGCCCGGATAGCAGGTGATCACCTCGAAGGTGGTGCGTGCCGCCGGATCGCGGTCGAATACGCTGGAGATATCTTCTCTAATGTTCTTGAACATCCGGATGCTCTTCCGCATAACGTTTTTTCAGACGGGCATTGTACTCGGTTGCCACTGTCAGCATACCGCGCAGAATGTTGATCTCCTCATCCTCCAGCCGGGTGCGCGAGTACAGGCGACGCAGGCGCTGCATCAGCCGTGCCGGGTTTTGCGTGGTGAAGAAACCGATCTCGAACAGCGTCTTTTCCAGATGAGCATATAGTCCTTCAACCCGTTCATAAGATGCCGGCTCGATCTGCGGGACAACCGGCGCGTAACTTTCCGCTGCCACGCTCAGTTCATAAGCAACCACCTGTACCGCGGCGGCGATGTTGAGCGAGGAAAAATCGGGATGGGCCGGAATGTTCACTCCCAGCTGCGCTTTGCCCATCTCCTCGTTGGTCAGGCCGGACATCTCGGTGCCGAACAACAAGGCAACCGGGTGCATCGCGGCCTCCTGCAACACTTCCGGCATCGCCTCGCGCGGCGTTTTCACCGCAATGGAAATATCGCGCAGGCGCGCCGTCATCGCCGCCGTGAACACCACCCCCCGCAAGGCCTCGTCGATTGATTTGCACACCACCGCGTTCTGCAGGACATCGTCCGCCCCGGCTGCCATTGCAGATGCCTGCGGATCGGGGAAATAGCGCGGATTGATGAGGTAAAGATGGCGCAGACCCATGGTTTTCATTGCACGTGCAGCTGCGCCGATGTTGCCGGGATGGGTGGTGTGACTGAGCACCACACGGATGTTGCTCAAATTATTAGGTTTATTCAAAACGCAATACCAACTAAAATACGCGCCGGTTACTTCAATTCCAATTCAAAA
>JAJXUF010000046.1 GCA_021783175.1 Pseudomonadota bacterium | reverse complement strand
ATTGGCCAAGAACCGCCTGAATGCGCCCGAGAGTGTCCGCCAGCTGATGCGCCGGCTTGTCGCGCAGGCCGGGAAACAGCATCATGAAGTCACTCAGTCTCTGCCCAAACTCATCGCGCGTGGGTACACGCTCGTAGAGCGGCTGATTGGATTCGAAAACCAGGACCCGATGCTGCGCGGTCGGCAGTTTCATGGCTCTACCCTAGTCAAAGCACCTAGGCTTGGCAAGAGCGGCGAGACACCGCAACTCCCCAGACAAACGCTGTCTGGGGAGTTGAGGCGCCGTTTTCGGCGAGTTTCCCCTTGTTACGGTCGAATGACCGTGTACCCGGCTTGATTCAGCCGCACGATCTGCACGACTCCCTGAGGAACCGGGATGGACTCTGCGTCCAGCTTCGGCTTGTGGCCCAGTTGCTTCGTCATGGCTGCCAAAGTGTTCTGGCAGGCGTCGAAGCGCACGCCATAAGTCGACAAACTCTGAATCCGGTCCCGGTTCTTGTTGTTGGCGAACAGCAGCTTGAGCCCCGGCCCAAATGCCACGACCTCCAGCTTGATGTGATCCGGACCAAAAGCATCGATCAGATTGCCTGCCACATTTAGAACCAAGGTCTGCGTGGCAGGGCTGTCGTCACTGATTTGCAAAACCACTTTTGTCTCAGCCGCGCGCGCCGCATTCATGCCGAACAACACAACGCCGCAAAGCAGTAAGCCCAGTGATTTCAAACGAGTACGCATTGATTCATCTCCTTCCCGGAATTGATATTATGTTGATTAGTGGCAATTGAATTTGCGCCAGTAACATGACGACCGACGGCAAGAGGCGCATCAAATCGCATGCATGGCGCCACGTGCCGCGTTTCGTCAATTTTTTAGACGAATCGATTACTGTATTTATTTCATTTTTCGCGTCATTTTTCGCGCGCCGGTCAGTTTCCCGCCGAGTCACGCCAGGCGCAATGTGTGAAAAAAACTGCTAAATCAGCAAGATGAGTGGCTGAAGAGTCTGCTTTGTGAAAACCCCTGTTCGTCCGCAGCCAGTATGGCTGGCGCACGAACAGGGCAGCTGCGACTAGACATCGAAACTGAGATCGTCGTCTTTTTCCGTGACGTGAACTTGTCCGCCTTCGGCGAGTTTGCCAAACAGCAACTCGTCGGCCAGGGGTTTTTTCACCTTCTCGCGGATCAGGCGTGCCATAGGCCTTGCGCCCATAGTCACATCGTATCCATGCTTGGCCAGCCAGCGACGTGCGCTTTCGTCGAATTCTATTGTAACGTTGCGTTCTTCCAGCTGCGCCTCTAGCTCCAGGATAAACTTGTCTACGACGTGGATGATGGTCACCTCGTCAAGCGCCTTGAATGCAATGATGGCATCCAGGCGATTGCGAAACTCCGGACTGAAAATACGCTTGATCGCATCAATGTCTTCCCCAACGTGATCCTGATGCAGAAAACCCATTGACGAGCGGCTCATGTTCTCGGCGCCGGCGTTGGTGGTCATTACAATGATGATGTTGCGGAAATCCGCCTTGCGACCATTGTTATCGGTCAACGTACCATGATCCATCACCTGCAGTAGCAGATTGAACACATCTGGGTGGGCCTTCTCTATTTCGTCGAGCAGCAGCACCGCATGCGGATGCTTCGTGACGGCGTCGGTCAGCAGTCCGCCCTGGTCGAATCCGACATAACCGGGCGGTGCGCCGATCAGGCGCGAAACTGTATGCCTTTCCATGTACTCGGACATGTCGAAGCGGATAAGCTCCAGGCCAAGTACGCGTGCAAGCTGGCGCGTCACCTCGGTCTTGCCTACACCCGTGGGTCCGGAAAACAGATACGAGCCAATAGGTTTTTCCGGCTGGCCGAGGCCGGAACGCGCCATCTTGATGGATGTCGCCAGAGCATCGATTGCTTCGTCCTGGCCGAATACGACCAGTTTCAGGTCGCGTTCAAGCGTGCGCAACGCCTTCATATCGGATGAGGACACGCTTTTTGGCGGAATGCGCGCAATCTTGGCCACGATGTCCTCGATTTCTCCCACGCCAATCGTCTTCTTGCGCTTGCTTGGGGCGAGAAGATGCACGTTGGCGCCAGCTTCATCAATCACATCGATAGCCTTGTCGGGCAGATGGCGGTCATTGATGAAACGCGCAGACAATTCCGCCGCAGTGCGCAGCGCCTGGCTGGTGTAACGCACCCCATGATGCTGCTCAAAACGTCCCTTGAGACCTTGCAGGATCTCCACTGTCTCTTCAACCGAAGGTTCCACGACGTCAATCTTCTGGAATCGCCGCGACAGCGCCCGGTCCTTTTCAAAAATGCCGCGATACTCCTGGTAGGTGGTCGACCCTATGCACTTGAGGTCACCGGAAGACAGTGCGGGCTTAAGCAGATTGGAGGCATCCATCGCGCCACCCGAGGCTGCGCCGGCACCGATGATTGTGTGAATTTCATCGATAAACAGAATCGCATGCTCATGTTTCTTCAGATGATGCAAAACGGCCTTTAGACGCTTCTCGAAATCTCCGCGGTATTTCGTGCCGGCCAGCAACGCACCCATATCCAACGCGTAGATCGTATTCTTCGAGAGGACTTCCGGCACTTCGCCATCCACGATCTTCTTGGCCAACCCTTCCGCGATTGCTGTCTTGCCGACGCCAGCCTCGCCTACGTATAAAGGATTGTTCTTGCGCCGGCGGCAAAGGATCTGAATTGTGCGCTGCAACTCGTGTTCCCGCCCGATCAGCGGATCGATTTTGCCTGCGCGTGCGCGCTCGTTGAGATTCACGGTAAAGATATCGAGCGGGCTGCGTTCCGGTGCACCACCGCCGTCTTCGCCTTCTTCAGGGGCAGGCAACTCGGGTTGCCCCTCGCCCGGAACCTTGGAAATGCCGTGCGATATGAAATTGACCACGTCAAAACGGCTGATATTCTGCTTGTGCAGAAAATACACCGCATGCGAATCCTTCTCGCCAAAGATGGCAACCAGCACGTTTGCGCCGGTAACCTCCTTCTTGCCTACTCCCTGCACGTGCAGCACTGCACGCTGAATTACACGCTGAAAACCGAGCGTCGGTTGGGTGTCGCTTTCACTGCCGGCTGGCAGGCTGGGAACACTGTCACTAAGAAACGTCTGCAGATTCTTGCGCAGTTCGTCGATATTGCCGCCACAGGCACGAAGCACGCGCGCCGCACTGGGATTGTCCAGCAACGCAGCAAGCAGGTGCTCCACTGTAATATATTCATGACGCTTCTCGCGGGCCTCCTGAAACGCCGCGTTAAGCGAAAACTCCAGTTCCTGAGACAGCATCTAGCTACCCTCCCGGACACTTTCCGGTATTTTAAGACTTGACCCCATCTGGTGCGCCGTCGTCAGCCACAGGCTCACTCCGGTTCCATCGTGCACTGGAGCGGGTGCTGGTTCTCCGAGGAGAAAACCGTCACCTGGCGCACTTTTGTTTCGGCAACTTCGTGCGTGTACACGCCACAAACCCCGATCCCTTTCTGGTGCACATGCAACATAATGCGCGTGGCCTCTTCCCGATTCTTGTGAAAGAAGCGCTCCAGCACCACGACTACGAACTCCATCGGAGTATAGTCGTCATTGAGCAGTATCACCTTGTACAGCTGCGGCTTCTTGAGCTTTGGCTTCGCTTCTTGAACGACGAGGCCGTCCGTGTACTGAATTTGTTTGTCGCTCATAAACCCATATTGCAAAGATTAGACCATGCCAAACGAGTATCTACATTCTGCGACCACTGTCTAAAATATCAAGACTTTTTGCGCACATCATGCTTTTGGCATGGTTTTTGGGGTCAAATCCGGGACCAGCCCTCCGGGCCGACCAGAACCGGCTGACAGAGGTACTACCTTCTTGACTTGATCAAAAAAAAAGGGAACATTGTCGGCGTGCGTACTTGATTTTACGCGAAAACTCGATCTCCAAGGTGAGATCGCCGATCCGGTATTAGGGACGCACGCTGGGTCTTGGCAAAAAAGAAATGGAGTGATGTTCCTGCTCCGTAGTGATCTAGGGGGATGTGGCATGGCAACAGGTACTGTTAAGTGGTTCAACGCCAGTAAAGGGTATGGGTTCATTTCGCCGTCGAATGGCGGTGATGATGTATTTGCCCATTTTTCAGCTATTGAAATGGACGGATACAAGACCCTTAAAGAAGGGCAGCAAGTTCAATTTGAAATCCAGGAAGGACCCAAGGGCCCGCAGGCGACTAATATCCGCTCGCTAGCGTAGTCTAGTATTCGTTAGTACACAGAATTCTTCTTCCTGAACCCGGCCTCGGCCGGGTTTTTTATTTTGTTTTGCCACGGCGAGACTTTACGCAAGCGCCGCTCGCAGCGCGGCGCTCAGTCTGATATGTTTTCCGTTGCGTCGAGCTCGAAAGGCGCTTCCTTCCCGTCCATTTCACGATACCACCGGACACCAACTGGAGAACCGCAGCCATGAACATCAAGAAGCTGGCAGACGGAAGCATCGAAATTGAACTTCACAAATCCAAACTCGCTCCGATTGCGCGTGCGATCATCGGACATGCTGAAGATATGCACAGCACAGTATTGGATTTTGCCGACATACTGCGCGCCGCGGGGTATGCAATGCGCGACAATTTTCGCCAACCTCCCCATGCGTGGGACGCTGGCGCCCGTCACCCAAGTATGCAAAAGTGAGGTCGCGGCCATGTTCATTCAAAACCAAACCGGTGAAACTTTGACCCTCGTACTGACCGCAACGCAGGCGCAATACCTGCTTGCAGGTCTGCGTGAACGACTTGATATTCTGGGCGAAGACGTGCGCGAGCTGGTCACGGAACTGGCGGCTGCCGGAGTGACGGCAGCAGCAGCTCCGGATCACATCCGCACCGAATACATGCCCCCGCTGAAGTAGCCGCCCGCGCCTATGGCGCGCTACATATTTCGGATGATGGCTTCACCGAAACCGGAGCAGCTGACCAAGGTCGCGCCAGGCATCAGCCGTTCAATTTCGTCGCGCGCCTTCGGATGGGCGCCGCCGCGATGCGGCGCTACGATTGCTGTACGCACGCGCGCCAGGTCATAGGTGACGGTCTTTGCTGCAATCGCACCGGCAACACCCTTTATAATCAGATCGGCCGCTTCGGTCCAACCCAGATAGCGCAGCATCATTTCTGCTGACAGGATCATGGATCCCGGATTTACCTGATTCTTGCCGGCATACTTGGGCGCCGTGCCGTGCGTGGCCTCGAATACGGCAACGGCATCGGCAATGTTGCCGCCGGGAGCGATGCCGATACCACCGACCTGCGCAGCCAGCGCATCCGAAATATAATCGCCGTTCAGGTTGAGGGTCGCGATCACGTCATAATCCTCGGGACGCAACAGGATCTGCTGCAGGAAGTTATCAGCAATAACATCCTTAACCACGATTTCACGCCCGGTATGCGGGTTGGTTATCTTGCACCAGGGCCCTTCGCCGATCAGCTTCGCACCGAAGTCTTCTTTTGCAACCTCATAACCCCAGTTGCGGAAAGCGCCCTCGGTGTACTTCATGATGTTGCCCTTGTGAACCAGGGTTACCGAAGCGCGGTCATGGTCGACCGCATAGCGGATGGCTTTGCGGATCAGCCGCTCGGAACCCTCGCGCGATACCGGTTTGATTCCGATCGCGGAACTGCCCGGGAAGCGGATCTGGGTGACACCCATTTCCTTTTGCAGAAAGGAGATGACTTTCTTTACCTCAGGGGAATCTGCCGGCCACTCGATACCGGCATAAATATCCTCGGTGTTTTCCCGGAATATGACCATGTCGGTAAGTTCCGAGTCCTTGAGCGGAGTTGGGGTGCCGGGGAAATATCTGATCGGTCGCACGCAGGCATAAAGATCCAGCGCCTGTCGAATGCTTACATTGAGGGACCGGATCCCCTGACCCACGGGCGTCGTGAGCGGACCTTTTATGGAAACAACATAGTTGCGCATGGCATCCAGCGTTTCCTCCGGCAGCCACTGGTTGCCACCGTACAGCTTGACCGCCTTTTCCCCCGCATACACTTCCATCCAGGCAATGGAGCGCCGCCCGCTATAGGCCTTTTGCAGCGCGGCGTCGACAACCATGCGCATTACCGGAGTCACATCGATGCCGATGCCGTCACCTTCGACAAACGGAACGATCGGACATTCCGGCACGTTCAGAGTCGAATCGGAGTTCACAGTGATGCGCTCGCCGCGGGCGGGCACCTCGATTTTGTCATAGGCCATGGGCAGATTTCTCAGGCGGTTGTAATTGAATCAATGCGAATGGACACCAGCAAAGTTTGCTAGTATAGCAAGGAATGTAGCGCAGTGGTTCCGTCGGTCTGTGACTCGCGGCGTTGCCGGTACCGGTCGGAGTGCATACGGCCCGTCTGACTTGCGACAGCCATCCACTATTCGCGTCACGTGGCGGCACAGCCCGTAGTTCCGGGCGAATTCCTCTCTTGCCCGGCGCGAAATCGCTGCCCCGGCGCAGCTGTAAAATTCCTCCGGATTCGATACGCTTGGCCGCCAGTCGGCATGACGCGGCCGCGGGTTGGCGACTTGCGGGTGTCGGCGCTGACTAGACTAAAAAGAAATGACGCACTTGCTGCGCTCCCGATTCGGCGCACGCCGAAGCGCCGCGGTTGAGCAGCCTGATTGCACGAAAACAGCTTTTCAGCCTGACCAGAACCGGAAGCTCGGATGCGGCGCGGATCGATGCCGTTCCGGATCACCTGCCTCAATGGGCCGATTGCGCCCTGCCCTGCAGGACAAATTGCTCTTCTTCGGTCGAACCAGCCAGCGCTGTAATCGACGACGCACCTCCAGCAATCACCTGAGTCACTGCGTCAAAATATCCCGCGCCCACCTCCCGCTGGTGCTTGGTGGCAGTATACCCGCGCTGCTCGGCGGCAAATTCCCGCTCCTGCAAGTCCACAAACGCCGACATTCCCGTTTCATGGTAATGCTGTGCCAGATCAAACATGGAGAAGTTCAGTGCATGAAAACCGGCCAGGGTGATGAACTGGAACTTGTAACCCATCGCCGCCAGTTCCTTTTGGAAGCGGGCAATCGTCGCATCGTCGAGATGCTTCTTCCAGTTGAAGGACGGCGAGCAGTTATAGGCCAGCATGCGTTCGGGGAACTTGGCATGAATAGCTTCCGCAAAGCGCTGCGCTTCTTTCAAATCGGGCTTGGAGGTTTCGCACCAGATGAGGTCTGCGTACGGAGCAAAGGCCAGACCGCGAGCGATGGCCTGTTCGGGGCCGGGGCGCACACGGAAGAACCCTTCGACCGTACGTTCTCCAGTGCAGAAGACGCAATCGCGGGCATCGATATCGCTCGTCAGCAACGAGGCTCCCAGCGCGTCGGTGCGCCCCACCAGCACGGTCGGCACGCCAAGGACGTCAGCAGCGAGACGCGCTGCGACGAGTTTCTGCACAGCTTCTTGCGTGGGCACCAGCACCTTGCCACCCATGTGGCCGCACTTCTTGGCAGACGCAAGCTGATCCTCGAAATGGACACCAGCTGCTCCCGCCTCGATCATGGCTTTCATGATTTCGAAGGCATTAAGCACGCCGCCGAATCCGGCCTCGGCATCGGCCAAAATTGGTATGTACCAATCGATGGAATCATTACCCTCCGCATGGCAGATCTGGTCGGCACGCTGTAGCGCGTTATTGATGCGGCGCACCACGGCCGGCACGCTGTCCGCCGGGTAAAGACTCTGATCCGGGTACATCTGCCCCGCATTATTCGCATCGGCAGCCACCTGCCAGCCGCTCAAGTAAATTGCCTGCAGACCAGCCCTGGCCATCTGCATCGCCTGGTTTCCGGTGAGGGCGCCGAGCGCCGGCACATAGTCCTGGGTCGCAAGCCGCGACCACAACTTTTCCGCGCCGCGTCGCGCCAGTGTGTACTCAATGGGCAAGGTGCCGCGCAATCGCAGAACATCTGCTGCGTGGTATGTCCGTTCGATGCCGCGCCAGCGCTGATCGCTGCGCCATTCCTGCTCCAGGGATTGAATTTGGGAGTCGAGCGTCATGATGCTGCCTCCTCGAGGATGGGCTGCTCGCACCGGCTACTTCACGAACAGCATGTCTTCTTTGAGATAAGGCCCGCACATCCGGGCCAGGTGCCTTGTGGTCCCGCAGATCGTCCGCCCCGGCGCTAATTTGTCGAGCCGGCGCTGTTATTTGGCAGAAGTCAGATTTGAGTCTAGTTTCAAAATTGACTATTTGACAAGTTAATTATGTCAATATTGAATATTGATATTTTCAATGTTCACTGGAGTTAGATGTGAGCACATCCGCACCGGGCAGGTTGTACTACAAACAGAACCGCCTCAAGCAGTTGCGTGCCTTCTGCTATGCCGCCCAGGCCGGTGGCGTATCCAAAGCGGCCGAGCGCATGCACCTGAGCCAGCCTTCCGTGTCACTGCAAATCCAGGCATTGGAACGTGAACTCGATACGGTGCTGTTCGAGCGGCGCGGCCCGCGCATTCAGCTAACACCAGCGGGCAAAGCACTTTTTGGACTAGCCTTGCCGCTGGTTCAGGGAATTGATTCGCTGCCGGAGACCTTCGCCCAGGATAGTGGCGCCATCGAAACCGGCGAACTGGAAATCGCGGCCGGCGAGTCGACGATCCTGTACCTGCTGCCCGATCTCATCAAGCGCTTCGCCGAAAGCTATCCGGGAATACGTCTGCGGCTGCAGAATGTTACCGGTCGGGACGGCCTCGCCCTGCTGCGTTCCGATGAAGTGGATTTTGCAGTGGGGTCGATGCTCGAGGTCCCGGATGATATCGCTTACCATCCGGTATTTTCCTATGACCCCATACTGATCACGCCACGAAACCATCCGCTCGCCGGTCGCAGCGACCTCCGACTGGAAGAGATCAGCCCCTTCGGTCTCATTCTGCCGCCACGCCATTTGAGCACGTGGCACGTCGTCGACCTGGTCTTCCGCCAGCATGGTGTCAGTTACACGGTGACCCTCGAGGTGGGTGGCTGGGAGGTCATTAAAAAATACGTTGAGCTTGGATTGGGTATCTCGATCGTCACCAGCATTTGCCTGACCGGCCGCGAGAATCTGGCCACCACTGCACTCGATCGATATTTTCCAAAGCGGTCCTACGGCGTGGTACTGCGTCGCGGTCGCTTTCTTACCCCTCAGGCACGGCGCTTTATCGAGATGATGCAACCCGGGTTCTTTCAGGCCAATACATCCTCGCCGCAGGACTTGCCGGGCCGAGCAAGGGGTGCGCCCGCAGCCAAAAGGATGCACGCCCGGCGCAGCAGATTGCGCAAGAATTCTCAACCGACTTCCGGCAACTCCTGATGCAGACCCGCTATGACGATGTTCCGCCCTATGCGACCAAGGATGGCTCGCTAATTCGCGAACTGATGCGTCCGGACGTACACGGCAATAGCAACCAGAGTCTCGCCGAAGCCATCGTCGCCCCCGGCCAAACTACAGCGCCTCATCGCCACACGCTGTCCGAAGAGATCTATCATGTCACCGCCGGCAGCGGCTTGATGCTGCTCAATGGCAGGCGCTTCACTATTCGGCCGGGCGACACAATATGCATCCCGCCGGGTTTCGCCCACTGCGTCAGGAATACCGGCGATTTGCCGCTGCACATTCTGTGCTGTTGTGCACCGCCCTATTCGCATGATGATACTGAAATGCTCGAAGCTAGCGGACCAGAAACAAATCTCGCGGATTGAAACTGACGGGACCAGGAGCCTGTCCCGGGCCCACCGGTTCTGGAATACTAGCATCCATGCCGCGACTCATATGTTTTAACAAGCCGTTCAATGTCCTCACAAAGTTCACAGATGCTGAAGGTCGGCCCACCTTGGCGGATTACATACCGCTCTCTGGAGTCTATCCGGCGGGCCGGCTGGATCGTGACAGTGAAGGCCTTCTCCTGCTCACTGACGACGGCAAGCTGCAGCACCGCCTGAGTGATCCGCGCCACAAGCTGCCAAAAATCTACTGGGCACAGGTTGAAGGCATACCGGATGATCGCGCGCTGGAGACATTGCGGCGCGGCGTACTCATCGACGGTCGCCCTACCCGACCTGCCACTGTGCGAGTCATACCCGAACCAAAGCTCTGGCCACGCGATCCGCCGATACGCTTTCGCCGGAACATTCCTACTACCTGGATAGAACTGACGTTAACTGAGGGCCGCAACCGCCAGGTACGCCGTATGACGGCCGCAGTTGGCTTTCCCACGCTGCGCCTGGTGCGCTATGCAATCGGACCGTGGCGGCTGGATGACCTGGCGCCCGGCAAATGGCGCGAAGCGCCGATCGAGCCTCTGCTATGATGGAATTATGATCTGGAAACCGCATGTAACCGTGGCAGCCATCGCTGAACGCGAAGGGCGTTTTCTGCTGGTCGAGGAAGACATCGGCGGAAGGCGTGTACTGAATCAGCCGGCTGGCCATTTGGAAGAAGGCGAAACGCTACTCGAAGCAGTTATCCGCGAAACTCTGGAAGAAACGGCATGGCATTTCGCGCCGCGTGCCCTGCTCGGAATCTACCGCTGGATCAGCAATACCAATGGGCGAACGTACCTGCGGTTTGCCTTTACCGGTGAACTGCTGAGTCATGAACCGGAGCGGTCGCTCGATACGCCAATCGTGCGCACATTGTGGCTGACGCCGGATGAAATCGCAAAAAATGCATCAAGCCACCGCAGCCCCCAGGTTCAACGCTGCGTCAGTGATTTCCTGGCAGGGACGCGCTACCCCCTCGAGAGTCTGCACGATATACCATAGCACGCGGTCCGGCCGCACTGCGCTACAATAGCCTCATGTCATCTGGAACCCCGGTAATTGTTGGCTTATCCGGCGGCGTGGATTCTGCCGTCGCAGCGCTATTGCTGAAGCGCCAGGGCTACGATGTAGCCGGCCTGTTCATGAAAAACTGGGAAGAAGACGACGGCGATGGCTATTGCGCGGCGGAAGAAGATTATAAAGAGGCCCGTCGCGTGTGTGAGATATTGGAAATACCGCTGCATGCGGTCAACTTCGCGAGTGAATACTGGGATCACGTTTTCAGCTATTTTCTCGCTGAACTTCACGCCGGACGCACACCGAATCCGGACGTGCTGTGCAACAAAGAAATCAAGTTCAAGGCCTTTCTCGAACACGCAGCAACGCTCGGCGCCCGCTACATCGCCACAGGCCATTATGCGCGCGTAGTTGAATCGGACGGAGCGTTCCGGCTGTTGAAGGCGCGCGACAGCAACAAGGACCAGACCTATTTTCTGCACGCCCTCGGGCAGCATGAACTGGCGCGCACTTTGTTTCCGCTTGGCGACCTGAACAAATCCGAGGTGCGCAAAATCGCCCGCGAGGCGGGGTTGCCTAATCACGCACGCAAAGACAGTACTGGCATCTGTTTCATTGGCGAACGCAATTTCCGCCAGTTCGTTGCCCGCTACCTCCCGGCCCAGCCCGGTCCAATGTACACGCTTGCCGGAGCATTCAAAGGGCAGCACCAGGGACTCATGTACTACACGATTGGTCAGCGTCACGGACTCGGATTGGGCGGTCCCGGCGAGGCATGGTACGTCGTCGGCAAAGACGTTGGCCGAAACGCGCTATACATCGAACAGGGCACGGACAACCCGGCGCTTTTTGCGCAAAGTATGTCTGTCGCAACCTTGAACTGGATAGCCGGCGCGGCACCGAATTTCCCCCTCTCCTGTGGCGTGAAGACACGCTACCGACAGCCTGACCAGGAGTGCATAATTTCCCCACCGTGCGACGGCTTCAGCGACGTGGACTTCAGCATCGCCCAGCGCGCAATCACTCCTGGCCAATCAGCGGTTTTTTATCGGGGCGATGTCTGTTTGGGAGGTGGCGTGATTCAGGCAGCCCCAGCGCATGCGGGGGCACTGCCCGAATCATCGCTTCCGCGCCAAGTAAATTATTACTAGAATGCCCGGCATGGTTACCGACAGCGTTCGCCAAGTAATCGATTATCTGGCGACTCAAAAAGGCCGCCTTCCCGCCATCGCCCAGGAAACTGGGCTGGGCCTTGAGTGGCTGCGCAAGCTGGTAGGTGGCCATATCCAGGATCCCGGAATCAGCAAGATCGAGACGCTACGCGCCTATATGAATAAGACAAGCACCCCCTCTCCCGAAACCTCCTCGTCGGCGTCTCTTTTTGCTCTATCGCCCCTCGATGGCCGATATGCCGCAAAAACAGCCAGCCTGCGTCCTGTGTTCAGCGAGTATGGATTGATACGCTACCGCGTGCTGGTCGAAGTACGCTGGCTTGCGGCACTATCCGATCTGACAGAGATTCCCGAAGTGCCAAAATTCTCCGCCGAAAGCCGTGCACAGCTCGAGCGCATTGTGTCTGAATTCTCGGCGGAAGACGCGCGCCGCGTCAAAGAGATTGAGGCAACTACCAATCACGACGTCAAGGCAGTGGAATATTTCCTCAAGGAAAAGACGCGCGCCTACCCTGATATTGCCGTGGTATCCGAATTTTTTCATTTTGCCTGCACCTCTGAAGACATCAACAATCTTGCCTACGGCATGATGCTGCGTGCAGGACGTGACGAAATACTCCTGCCTATGATGGACCGCCTTATCCGCGCGATCGAGGATCTTGCACACCGTTACGCGCAAGCCCCAATGCTCGCCCGTACCCACGGCCAGCCGGCGTCACCGACCACTGTCGGCAAGGAAATGGCGAATGTCGCGTTCCGCCTGCGACATCAACGTGATCGGGTGGCGGCCGTTTCGATCATGGGCAAAATGAACGGTGCTGTCGGCAATTACAATGCCCATCTTGCCGCCTATCCAACGGTCGACTGGCCAACTGTGACCAGCCATTTTGTGCGCGCCCTGGGCCTTGAATGGAACCCGTACACAACCCAGATTGAACCGCACGACTATATGGCTGAACTTTTTCATGCGCTTGCGCGGTTCAACACCATCGTGCTCGACTTTGACCGGGATGTTTGGGGCTATATCTCCCTCGGCTACTTCAAGCAAAAGGTCGTTAGTGGCGAAGTTGGCTCCTCTACGATGCCGCACAAGGTCAATCCGATCGATTTTGAGAATTCCGAGGGAAATGTGGGTCTGGCGAACGTCTTGTTCGAGCATATGGCGGCTAAGCTGCCAGTAAGCCGCTGGCAGCGGGATCTGAGCGACTCGACCGTGCTGCGCAACCTGGGGGTGGGTCTTGGCTATTCGCTGCTAGCTTACGAATCCTGTCTCAAGGGTATAAGCAAACTGGAGGTGAACGACGCCCGGCTGCGCGAGGACCTGGACGCCAACTGGGAGGTGCTCGCCGAGGCGATCCAGACCGTCATGCGCCGCTACGGTGTGCCACATCCTTACGAGAAGCTGAAGGAACTCACCCGCGGACGCTCCGGCATTAGCCAGGATTCACTGCGCCACTTCATCGATGCACTGGCGATTCCGGACCAGGCAAAGCGCGAGCTTGCTGCGCTGACACCAGCGACCTATACAGGCAATGCGGCAATTCAAGCCGCCGCGGCGGGCAAGTCGTTCAAATCTTGACGACACCTCGCCCGCCAGGGCGGGGGTGCCTGTCAGGCGTGACGCCGTGTCATCGCGGGTTTCTTCTCGCCGCGTGCGCGCGGCCGCCCCGCTTGGCGCAACATGTCAAGACGGGCTTCTGTCAGAAACAACACGCCACAGGCACCAAGATCCACTGCCAGACTGATCACAGTAAGTGGACTTAGCGGCATCGATTTGCCTATGAACACCAGGAATGCTGCCGTGAACCCGACAAATGCCATACCGGCAGCCGAGGCGCGCACGATTTCCTTTTCCGGGTCATACGCGGCAATAACAAACGTCACCATCATGCCGAGTAACGTGGCGCCGAACATCGCGGACATGGCCGGATCATATGGTCCATTACTGATGAACCCCTGGGTGACGCTCGGCGCAAGCAGCAGCGCGAGTCCCCAAGCCATGTAGAGTGCAGCTGCAACTAACAAGGTTACCTGGATCTGCGTTTTCATAAAATCGCCTCCTGAGTTCCCTACGGATGCGTCTATACTCTGTACTGTTATGGAAGTATAGATCAGCCGAACCAATGGTCGTCTATTTGTTGCACTAACAGTATGGATACTTTCCCGGGCCAAACCGCTTCCAGCAGCAAAAAACGCCAGCGCATCGCGACCCGTGAGGCCGCGCGCGACGCTATCGTTACGCTGATTGAGCAGGCGCAGCGCAATATCATGGTCTTTGGCCCGGTGCTCGATGGTTTACTCTTCAATACCGCCAGGACCGCCGAAGCGCTGGGCAAGTTCATCGCCCGCCACCATGAGAATCGCGCGCGCATTCTCATCGAGGATAGCCAACAGGTAGTGCGCGACAACGCCCGCATTATCGCCTTGGCCAAAAGATTTTCCGATGCAGTACAGATACGCACAGTCGGCGAGGATAACGCGGGTCTGCGCGAACTGTTTGTGGTCGCCGACGAACGCGGTTACCTCCACCAGCTGGACCTGGAACAGCTGGAATTCATGGTTGCCATGGATGCAGGCACTGAGGCGACAATGCTGGCGCGACGCTTCCGCGAAATGTGGGATATGAGCCAGCCCGCCACCGGAATCAATACCCTCGGACTTTGACAAAATGCCGGCACGCATAAACCACCCCGCGCTTATTGCAATTTTCGGTCTACTTGCCGCCAACACCCTTCTTGCAGGATGCGCCAGTGCACCGCCGCGCGCATCCGCACCGCAATCGCTGGCGCAACGCGTTGTCCAGGTAGCCCGCAGCATGATTGGCCACCCTTACCGATACGGTGGCGATACGCCGCGGGGCTTTGATTGCAGCGGTCTGGTGTACTACAGCTTCGAGCATGCGGGCGAACGGGTCCCGCGCACAACCGCCGCGCAGCGTCGCGCTGCAATGTGGGTGTCTGTGAAACACATACGCAAAGGCGACCTCATTTTCTTCAAGGAACGTGGCCGCTCCTCTTCACACGTTGGTATCTATATAGGCCACGGTAAATTCGTGCACGCACCGTCAACCGGGGAACGAGTAAGGACTGACCGCCTCAGCAATCCCTACTGGAGACAGCATTTCGTGAGCGTGCGCCGTTTCCCGTTCATGTAGGAAGGACGCGGCATTCTCAACGGTCACATCGGCGTGCCCTTTTCCAGCAATCGGCTGATTCGCATGCCAAGCCACGACTGCCATGGAAGGCGGGATCGCGAACCGACAGCACGTCAATAATGCGGGGGTGGGCCCTCTTCTGTTGAAGGCCCCAGTGGCACACTTGAAGCCAACTGCCTGCGCAACTCAGTCAATTGTAGAAGCAGATCATCCAGCACGCGTTGCTGACGCACCAAACCGGTGCTTAATTCCCAGATTGCGGCCTCCTGGTGGGTCAGCCGGATTTCAAGATCCGTCACACGGGATTCCACAGAATGTTCTGTCATGATTCGTTCCGTTACAGCCATATGCGCACACATTAGGGGCCAGCGAAATTGCACGTGCGGCGTGCCAGCACACATTGCGCAGGTATAATATCAAACATCGATCA
Source organism: Pseudomonadota bacterium (assembly GCA_021783175.1). The sequence continues at coordinate 6,652 of JAJXUF010000046.1, read as the reverse complement.
ATCTCGTCGCCACATGACTATACATCGCAAAGAGGGTAATTCCTTGAGTCGACCGACAGCACCGCTTCGCTTCTATACAGAAGAAGAACTCGACGCCTTGGAGTTGACCGATCCCGATCGCGCTTTTCGCATTGCGCGAGCCCAAGCCATGGCGGCGCGAAGCGCGCTGCCTGGAACCGTGCAGGCCTCAACCAACCAGGCGCCAGATCAGGCAAAAGTGCTTCAAGCTGTGGAGGATGTGGCCCAGATACTGAGACGCGATGGCGGAGACATCGAATTGGTGGACATCGAAGGATCAACAGTGCGCGTACGCATGAAGGGTGCGTGCGCAGGTTGCCCCCATTCCGTCATTGATCTGAAAAACGTGGTGGAAAAAGTGCTGCTCGCCGTAGCGGGAGTAACCAAAGTGGAAAATACCTTCTAGCGTCGAACCGATAGAAAGTTCGTATGCGCTCAATTAACCCCACCTTCGGCAGCCGCCAACCCAAGTGCCACGCATTTCTCCTACTGCGCCAACGCGTTATCAATCTGGATGGCGCGCTGCCTGGCCGGTCGGTCATTGAGTGCGGCACAATAGCGCTCGAAGGCCGGACGTTTTTCGATGGTGCCAAACTGCATGCCGAACGCCAGATGTGAGCCCACGTACACATCGGCTGCGGTGAACTGCGCGCCCAGCAAATACGGCCGCGCCGCCTGCGTCACCGCCTCGAGCGCATCCCGCACGTCTTCGTAGCGGCCATACCCGATCATGCGCTCGCGCTCGGGTGGAACAACGAAACCGAGCGCCTTATTGCTCACCGCGGCTTCGAGAGGGCCCGCGACAAAGAAGAGCCAGCGATAGTACGGGCCACGTTCACGACTGTGGGGCGGCGGCGCCAGTCCGGCCGCCGGAAAAGCATCAGCCAAATAGGCGCAGATTGCGGCCACCTCGGTGACGACAGTGTCGTCATGGCGGATAGCGGGCACCTTGCCCATCGGGTTGATGGCGCGGTAGTCCGCAGCCTTCATCGTCGTAGCATAATTGAGCACCACCGTTTCATAAGGGACGCCGACTTCTTCGAGCATCCAGCGTACGATTCGGCCGCGCGATTGGGGGTGGGTATAGAAGGTCAAAGTATCGGGGTTCACAGTGATACCTCCTTAATATAGCTAGGTGGACTTATAACCGAATCTGGTGTCTGAGCGGTTGAAGCGAAGCGGCGTATCTGGTTGATTTGTTATTGCGAGACAAACAAACGACTTGAGGAGATACGCCACTTATGGGCAAGAATAACGTTATAAGGCTTTCAGGTCGAGATACGCTTTCGAAAAATCAGTTCCTGGCATGACACAACGTGCAAAGAAAAAAGTCAACGCGAAATCTGCCGGTAGCAGACAGGAAAGAAATGCATCAAAACTGGGCGGGTATAAGACGATGCGGCGATTACCCGCTGATCGAGAAACTAACCCAGACTCAGCAAACTGACGAGTGCATTGAAAGACGAGTAATCCGGATAGCGGAACATCAATCCGATTCCCTCGTCGTCAATACGCATGACCTCCGCTGGCAGGCGGTGATAGCGCATCTCTTCGCCGATCTGCAGGCTCAGCGCAAGATCGACGGCGGCGTTTTGTGGAAGTGCCTGCCCGCCAGTGTCAACGTAAACACCTTCGAGGCTGATATCACGGGTACGACAATCCAGGAGCATTAGCGAGTTGTAATACAGTGCCACTTCCAGCGCTACCGGTAGTCGCGGATTTTCACGGCGTTCAGCGTTCATACATGCCCCCCTTGAAAGTCATGATGCCCGACCAGCCGCACCTCGCAGTGGGTGACGACAACCAAATACTACGCTAACGCCGGCAAATAAAAAACCAATCTCCCAATCACGAAATACTAATACAGGTAAACCTGCCGACCGGGGCTAGGAATGGCTAAAAAGGTAGACTTGGCTTCCCGCGCCCCATAGGGAAGAATGGCTGCAATCGTCGCGCGTGCAGCGTGATTTCCGCCGCTGCGCATGCTTTTGGACTCATTCTTTACGTCCGGGCACATTTTCGTGGGCGACTATGGCTACCGGGATTTGCGGTAACGTCTCGAAGGCAGCCGGAGTCGAGCAACGGGGAGTTCAGCCAAACCCCGTCTCAGCGAAGTCTATCGTTATGCTCCCGGCGTAGCGTGGCGAGAGTACCCGCGGCCTTGGGGTGGCCCAGACGCTGCGCTCCCATCAGGCAGTTCATGGCCTCTTCGATGCGCTCCGAATTTGCCAGTGCTACTCCCTTGTTGAACCATGCCTGAGTGTAGGTGCTGTTGATCCTGAGCGCGCGCTCATAACATTGCAGCTCCTGGTCGACATCACCCATTTCGCCAAGCACGATGCCGCGATTAGTCCATGCGCGTTCGCTGCCAGGATTGAATTCCAGAATACGGTCGTAGCACGCAAGTTCCTGTTTGTCACGACCTAGGGACCCATAGGCAATACCCTTGTTGTACCAGGCATCCTCGTCCCAGGGATCGACCTCGAGCACGCGGTCGTAACACACGATCTCGCGTTCGCTCAAACCGGCCAGCCGCAGAGCGATTGCCTTGTTGCGCCACGCCGGTAAGTATCGTGGATTGAGCTCCAGCACATGCTCGTAGCAAGCCATCTCGGCCTTGCGCTCTCCGATTGCCGCAAGCACCATGCCCTTTTCCATCCACGCCGACCAGTGCCGTGGATCGAGGTCCAGAACACGCTCCTGACAGACACGCGCCTCACTGAACCGCTCCAGCATTCGCAGCGTTGCGCCGCGCAGGTACCATGAATGAGCGCACGCCGGATCAAGCTCTATGGCGACGTCATGACATACGAGAGCTTCCTCGCTGTCTCCGAGCTGACAAAGCGTTTCTCCTTTGGACGCCCATATCGTCGACTGATCCGGGCTCAGTTCCAGGGCGCGATCATGGAATGCCAGCGCCTCGCGGCCATGGCCATATCGCGTCAACGCTGCCGCCTGATTGTGGCAAAATTCCGCCTCAAGATCGTCACCAGTCGCGGCAACCGGGAAAGCCTCACCTGCCAGCGTCGCATACAACTCCGTCAGCCGGCGGCGCAATGCAGCGAAATCGGTGAAACGGTACGGCGCCTCCTTGGCAAGACAGGTTCGAATCACATCGCCAAAAAATGCGTATCGCTCCGGCAGTGGTGGCGGTGTCGCACCACGATGCAATTGCTCGTACTCCTTCCATGAGTTGGCAATGAACGGGGGATGTCCAACCAGCATTTGGAACAACAGCACGCCAAACGCATAAATGTCCGCCCGCGGATCAATGTGTTTGCTGTGACCGAACTGTTCGGGCGCAAGAAACGCCCCGCTGGCGGCGGTGCTCGCGGCTTCTCCCGCGGTGCGTGCCCGGGCAAGGGCAATCAGATCGGCGCGCGTGCGTGAACGATTTGTGCTGCGCGGGTCATCGGCGCTCGCTGCAAGCGACTCGTCCAGCGCCTTGCAAGGCCCAAAGTCAGTGATCTTCAGAACGTTATTCGGAGTAATTAGGCAGTTTTCCGGTTTGATGTTGCGATGCGCACCTGGAGCCTGGGATTGAACGTAATCCATACCGTCACAAATCTGAATGGCAAAGCGCAGCACCATCACCGGGTCATCCATCAAATTTGAAGACCCGATCCAGGTAGAGAGGTTGGTACCGCATGTGTAGTCAAGAAAAATGAGCGGCGAACCATCAACGCTATGAATAAACCGGGCGCGAACCAGGTTTTGATGTGGCTCGAGCTTGGTCCACGGCAGCACTTCCTTTTTCAGGCGATGGGCGAGAATATGGTCCGATTCCAACAGGGCGTCTGACAAGGACTTCACGGCGAAGATTTCGCCCAGCTCCCCGTCGTACACGACGTAAACTGCTCCATAGGGACCATGGAGAATGTCATGGACTAGCCAGCGGCCGGCAATGCGCTCGCCGGTTTGCCATCTTGGCGCTATCAAAGTACTTACCTCACGTCCGGGCAAGGTCAAGTTGATGTTCGTATAAATAAATAATTACACCACCGAGGGGAAAATGCCTATCGAACACCGATGAACCAGAAATCTGGTCCGACAGTTGGTCGTGCCGCAGGTCTTTTGCGTTTCAGTCGAGGTAGCGGGCCTGCCAGTCGAGATACAGGCCATGAACGTAATCGCAGTAGGTGCGCTTGTCATGGAATTGCGCCGGATCGATCGCGTCGTACACATAGTAGTTTGCGTGGTTATTCGGCGCCGTCATAAAGTGCCAGATTTTCTGTGGCAAGGTTTGTCCGACTTTCCATTCGAAGCTTTCCTGCGCCTCGTAGTGAAGGAAAAGCGGCACAATTGGAATTCCGGTTCGCAGAGAAATGTCGAAGGCGCCATAGCGGAAAGAAGAAAATATTCGCCGGCCCTTGCAACCGCCTTCCGGATAGATGGCCACGTTACGACCCTTGTCTAATGCGGCAATAATCTCATCTGCCGCAGCGCGCCTCGACTCACGCGATTCACGCTGCACAAACAGCGTGCCGGCTGCACGGTTCAGGCGACCTGCGATCCACCAGTCCCGCACTTCAGCCTTGGCCAGAGAATAAACATCAAACAGCGCAGGAACTCCAACGTCTTCAAATGCCGAAGGGTGATTGCTGATCAGAATGTAGTGCTCGGGGAGAGGTTCACGGTTCTTTTGATGCAGGCGCAGGTCTACGCCAAGAGCGCGCACAAAGAATTTGCACCACAGGCGAAAAAGCCTGAAGTACAGCGGTTGGATCCACCCTGCTGAAATGAACGACAACACATAGAGCATGGCGGACAGTAACGCCAGCTCTACCCAGCACAGGGTTAGCCAAAGAACTCGCCCCAAATAGTAGACCACACCCCCCTCCATGACGATGTTCCAGATACCAGGCGAGGCCGCACCGGTTCCGATTAGAAGTATAGGAAACAATTGACCATCAGAAACGCCAACACATCCTGCGCAGGCAATTCCTGCCGCTGAACGCGCCGCGGCGCGACATCTTCATATCGGGTCAGGGGAACGAAGGACCGACCAACTCAGGGCTTATGGGCTCGGGAGCACAGCGTACCCACATCCATCCATAGCCCATCAGCGCCCACCAGCGGACGCACATCCTGCAGATGCTGTTTCCTGAGTATCTCGAATTGAGCCGGTTGAAGCTGATCTATGAGGCCACGAAAGCCACTATTGCAAACTACCTCCCACCATTGCTCCGCGTCGCCTAAGTGGTAGCCGAGTTGCTGCTGCATCACTTCGCATTGCACCAGGCCTGCGTGCTGCAGAAGTTGCAGACACCGATCGCTCGTTGCCAATCGCTGTAAGGGCAGCTCCTGGACGCTGCCAAAATCGGGACCAGCAAGATCTGCAACTCTTCGGCGAAGCAAAGTCGCCATGGGCTGAAACGCGGCTGCCGCAAAGCTAGAAAATGCAATAACCCCGCCAGGCTTGACGACTCTCGCCCAACCTCGAATTGCGGCTTGCATATCAGGCAACAGAAACAGGCTCTGCGAACAGATGACAGCGTCAAAATAGCCGCTGCGAAACTCGAGTTGGCGCGCATCCATGACGTGGAGGTCGATATTGGCCACGCCGAATTTTTGCACTTTAGCCTGCGCGCGCTCGAGCATCAGCTCCGCGGTATCGATTGCCACCACACGGCCCGCCGGGCCGACTACCTGTGCGGCAGCGAGCGCTGCCGCGCCGGTTCCGGTTGCAACGTCCAACACTTTATCCCCGGATCGGATACCTGCGTTCATCACCAAACAGTCGGCAGCAAAAGCAAAGAATCGCAATACCTCTTTGTCGTAACCGCCGGCCACACGATTGAAAATTCCGGCAACATCGCTGCCGCCCGGCGCGGTATCGTCGTCCATTTCACCGTTAGCGGCATCATTGGCGCACATAGGCGATTCGTCCGGTGACAAAAATGAAATTGGATGCTTCCGTTAAACCCGGTACAACAACATGGTCCGGCAGCGTCGATGCCGGATCTAGTCTGTCGGCTGTTGTGCGGAGCGCCATGCTGAGCATGGCAGCCGGCACGGGTTCACTAACGGGGATAACCATCGTTTCGGCGCCCTGCAGGGCGGAAATTGAAGGACCAATTATCCACGACGCGGCAACAAGTCTGCAACCGCGATGTGGCCAGCAGACACAGCGATTGCCGCCAAAGTGGGTATCGCTGGACTCGCTCAAAAAGCCCGGAAAGCAGTTCGCCAGAAATACCGAGGTCGTCGCGCTACAACCACGCAGACCGCTTCATCTCGGTCCAATTGCGCTCTTCTTTCGTCACTGGCAGGTTGAAACAAACTTGGCGGTAGGTCCGACGCATGGGTTGGCCGAAAATTGCGGCGTCGCACCGGCGTTTTTCGGTGAAGCCGGCTTGGTCGCCGTCGCTGCGGCTTTGTCGGTTTTCGGAATCAGCGTGGATGTCATTGCGGCCTTCTGCGCCATGGAGTGCCGTCGGCTCGTAGACTGCTGTTTTGCCGACTGCGCGGCCTTGGCTTCCTGTGCCGCAACTTCTTTCGCCTTGGCTGCAGCTGCCAGCTCCCTTTGCCTTTGCGCGGCCTCCGCGGCCTTTTTCTCTTTTTGCGCTGCCACTTCTTTCGCCCTGGCCACAGCTGCCAGTTCCCTTTGCCTTTGCGCGGCCTTGGCTTCCTG
>JAJXUF010000206.1 GCA_021783175.1 Pseudomonadota bacterium | reverse complement strand
TTGAATCACATCAGCGAACACGTCGAAAAATGGCATCACGCACGCCAACAACCATCAGGAGAGGCGCTTTGACTTTTTCCAGGATCATCGGCACCGGCAGTTATCTGCCGGCCAGGGTACTGACCAATTACGACCTCGAAAAGATGGTCGAAACCTCGCATGACTGGATATTTTCACGCAGCGGTATCGCCGAACGGCGTTTTGCCGCGGATGATGAAATGACCAGCGACCTGGCGCTGCAGGCCAGCCGCAAGGCGATCGAAGCCGCAGGCATCAGTGCCGACGAGATCGATCTGATCATCGTGGCGACGACGACGCCGGATATGCCGTTCCCCAGCACTGCGTGCATCCTGCAGGACAAACTGGGCATCAAGAATGGCGGGGCGGCCTTCGACATGCAGGCAGTATGCGGCGGGTTCGTTTACGCCTTGAACACGGCAGATTTGTACATTCGCGGCGGACAAGCCAAAACCGCCCTGGTGGTCGGTGCCGAGGTATTTTCGCGCTTGCTGGACTGGAACGACCGCACCACCTGCGTGCTGTTCGGCGACGGCGCGGGAGCGGTTGTGTTGCGTGCTTCCGACGAGCCCGGCATCGTTGCGGCAAAATTGCATGCCGATGGCGTCCATCGCCATATGCTGAAGTCCGACCCCCTGGTTTCCATGGATGGAAAGGCTGTATTCAAGTTTGCCGTCAAGGTGTTGAGCGAAGTGGTTGAGGAAGTGCTGGAAGCTCAAAAAATGGTCGGCTCCGAGATCGACTGGCTGGTGCCGCACCAGGCAAACATCCGGATCATCGAAGCCACAGCCAAGAAACTTGGCCTGGAAATGGATAACGTCGTAGTGACCGTTGCCAAGCACGGTAATACGTCGGCGGCGTCGATTCCCTTGGCGCTGGATGTGGCGGTGCGCGACGGACGCATCAAGCCCGGGCAAAATATCCTGCTGGAAGCCGTAGGCGGGGGGTTCACCTGGGGCGCAATCTTAATCAAGTGGTAAGCTCAATCTCAATATGACAAAGTTCGCTTTCGTATTTCCCGGCCAGGGTTCGCAATCGCACGGCATGATGAACGGCTATGCCGATTTTCCCGCTGTACGCGATACCTTCACTGAAGCTTCGGACGTATTGAAACAGGATCTGTGGAAACTGGTCGCAGAGGGCGACGATGCCGACCTGAACGCCACGGTCAACACCCAGCCCATCATGCTGACTGCGGGCATTGCCGTGTACCGCGCATGGCAATCGCAGCATGGCGCGAAGCCGACCATCGTGGCCGGACACAGTCTTGGCGAATACACCGCAGTGGTCGCCTCAGGTGCATTGAATTTTGCCGACGCATTGCCATTGGTACGCTACCGCGCACAGTGCATGCAACAAGCGGTGCCGGAAGGCGTGGGCGCCATCGCCGCGATCCTCGGCCTGGACGACAATCTGGTACGCGCCGTCTGTGTCGAAGGCGCTCAAGGCGAGGTTCTGGAAGCGGTAAACTACAACTCACCCGGACAAGTGGTCATTGCCGGGAACCGCGCAGCGGTCGAGCGGGGCATGGAGCTGGCCAAGGCAAAAGGCGCAAAGCGCGCCATCATGCTGCCGATGAGCGTGCCTTCGCATTGCGTCATGATGAAAGATGCGGCCGAACAGTTGCGTGCACGCCTGAACAATGTCCCTGTGAAAACGCCGGATATACCTGTGATGCACAATGCCGACGTGGCGGCCTATAGCGATCCCGCCTTGATCAAGGATGCACTGGTGCGCCAGTTGTATTTGCCGGTACGCTGGGTGGAAACGATACAGGCATTCGGCAAGCAGGGCATCACGCATAACGTGGAATGCGCACCGGGCAAGGTACTGGCAGGGCTGAACAAACGCATCGACACCAACCAGCAGGCTATGGCCCTCAATGACGGCGAAGCATTGAAAGCGGCCTTGGCTGCACTCGCATAAGGGGATAAAGTCAAATGACGCTACAAGGACAAATCGCACTGGTTACCGGCGCTTCACGCGGGATAGGCCAGGCCATCGCACTGGAATTGGGAAAGCAGGGTGCGACCGTGATCGGTACCGCCACCAGCGACAGCGGCGCGCAAGCCATCAGCACCTACCTGGACGGAGCAGGCGTCAAGGGCAGAGGCTTTGCGTTGAATGTCAACGACGTCGCCCAGACAGAACAGGTATTGGCCGCCATCCGCGAACAATTCGGCGAAATCTCCATTCTGGTGAATAACGCGGGCATCACCAAGGACAACCTGCTGGCACGCATGACCGATGAGGAGTGGGACGACGTGCTGGCAACCAACCTCAAATCCGTATTTCGCCTGAGTCGCGCCGTCTTGCGCGCCATGATGAAGGCCAGGGGCGGGCGCATCATCAGCATTTCCTCGGTGGTTGGCAGCATGGGCAATCCTGGGCAAGCCAACTACGCGGCCTCCAAGGCCGGCATGGTCGGATTTACCAAATCCCTGGCGCAGGAGATCGGCAGCCGCAACATCACCGTCAACTGCGTCGCGCCGGGCTTCATCGATACCGACATGACGCATGCGTTGGGCGAGGAACAACGGGCAAAACTGGTTGAGCATGTGCCGCTGAAACGCCTCGGTCAGCCTGCAGATATCGCAGCTGCCGTCGCATTTCTGGCCAGTCCGGGCGCAGCTTATATTACGGGCGTGACCTTGCACGTGAACGGCGGGATGTACATGGAGTAATGTGGTGTTTTGGAATTTGGCGCAAGTTTGGTAGAATACATGCGCTTTTTGAACTTTAATCAGAGTAGGAGAATCAGGGATGTCTAACGAACAACGCGTAAAAAAAATCGTAGCTGAGCAACTGGGTGTGAACGAGTCCGAAGTCAAGAACGAGTCTTCTTTTGTGAACGACTTGGGTGCCGACTCTCTGGATACCGTAGAGCTGGTTATGGCCTTGGAAGAAGAATTCGGCGTTGAGATTCCTGACGAAGATGCAGAGAAGATCACGACCGTTCAACAAGCGCTTGACTACGTCAACACGCATTCCAAGTAATACGTCTGAATCTAATCGTTTCTTTCCGTAGCGGAGTCCAGTTTGGCTAGGCGCAGAGTGGTAGTGACCGGATTGGGCGCAATTACGCCCGTCGGTGTCGGGGTTGCCGAAACATGGCAAAACATCGTGGCAGGAAAATCCGGTATCGGGCGTATCACCCGCTTCGATCCCAGTGCCTTCGCCTGCCAAGTGGCGGGGGAGGTCAAGGGATTCGAGGTAACCCAATACCTTCCTGCCAAGGATGCCCGGCGCATGGATCGCTTCGTTCATTTCGGACTTGTGGCCGGGATGGAGGCATTCAAGGACTCCGGCCTGATGGTAACGGAACAGAACGCCGAGCGTATCGGTGTTTGCATCAGTTCCGGCATCGGCGGTTTGCCGATGATTGAAGAGACGCATAGCGATTTCCTGGCGGGCGGACCGCGCAAGATTTCGCCGTTTTTCATCCCCGGTACCATCATCAACATGATCTCAGGCAACCTGTCCATCATGTACGGGTTGAAGGGGCCGAACTTCTCCGTCGTGACCGCCTGTACCACCGGTACGCACAGCATCGGCGAGTCGTCGCGCATCATCGAATATGGCGACGCCGATGTGATGATCGCCGGCGGTTCGGAATCGACGATCTCGCCTCTGGCGGTCGGCGGTTTCTCTTCTGCCAAGGCACTGTCCACCCGCAACGATGACCCGGCAACCTCCAGCCGTCCTTGGGACAAGGATCGCGACGGCTTCGTAATGGGCGAGGGCTCTGGCGTACTGGTACTGGAAGAGTACGAACATGCGAAGGCGCGTGGCGCCAAGATCTACGCGGAGATCACGGGCTACGGCATGAGCGCCGATGCCTATCACATGACCGCACCGAGCACTGACGGACCAAAACGCAGCATGATCAATGCCTTGCGCAATGCGGCTTTGAATCCTGATCAGGTGCAATACGTCAACGCGCATGGCACTTCGACCCCCTTAGGCGACAAAAATGAGACCGAAGCGATCAAACTGGCGTTCGGCGACCATGCAAAAAAACTGGTGGTGAGTTCCACCAAATCGATGACCGGCCACTTGCTGGGCGGGGCGGGTGGTATCGAGTCCCTGTTCTGCGTGCTGGCGATCCATCATCAAATCGCTCCGCCCACGATCAATATTTTCGAGCAGGATCCGGAGTGCGATCTGGACTATTGTGCCAACACGGCACGCCAGATGAAGATCGATGTGGCTGTGAACAACAATTTCGGCTTCGGCGGAACCAACGGCTCCTTGGTATTCCGCAAGGTCTGATCCCGCGCCGTGATGCTGATCAACGGCGCGTCAGGTAACACAATCAATGCGGAAGATCGTGGTTTGTCATACGGCGACGGGGTGTTCCGCACCCTGCGTATGCAAGCTGGTCGTCCCGTCTGCTGGGAACGCCAGTACGCCAAACTGCAGCAAGACTGCAACACACTGAAAATTTCCTGCCCTTCGGCGTTGGTGCTGTTCAGCGAGCTGCAACAGTTGGGCAAGACTCAGGGCGAAGGCGTTGCCAAGATCATCATCACGCGTGGCGTTTCAAGCAGGGGCTACGCGCCTTCAGCCCAATCCGAAGCGACTCGCATACTCAGTGTCACGCCAGCGGCAGCCTATCCGGCGGACTATGCCAGACAAGGCGTGCGCCTCCATGTATGCAAGCTGCGTTTGGGACATCAGCCATTGCTGGCCGGCATCAAACACCTCAATCGCCTGGAAAACGTGCTCGCCTCAAGCGAATGGCAAGGGCAGGATGTGCAGGAAGGCCTGCTGAACGACATATCCGGCAACGTCATTGGTGGAACGCGAAGTAACTTGTTCATGTTGCGCGGAAAAATTCTCTATACACCGAACCTCTCGCGCTGCGGTGTGGCGGGTGTACAAAGAGCCCGTGTGATGGACTGGGCCAAACAGCATGGCGTATCCTGCAATGTGGCGGATATCCGCATGGAAGAGCTCATGCTTGCAGATGAGATATTTCTGGTCAACAGTGTATTTGGGCTGTGGCCGGTGTGCGAACTTGCCGCGTACCGGCGCACACAACATCCGGGTGCCTGGAAGATACAGGAATGGTTAAACGATGAGTGTCATTAAAGAATTGCTGTTGTGGCTACTATTCATCCTGGTCATAGTGGCAGGTCTGTTCACTTACTATGCGCGCACCTCGATCCCGCTGGAACACACCCCTTTTGAATTTTCCCTGAAACAGGGGAGCAGCCTCAAAAGTGCCGCACACCAGATACAGCAAGCCGGTGGGCTGAATAACGA
>JAJXUF010000205.1 GCA_021783175.1 Pseudomonadota bacterium | reverse complement strand
GCGCAGGATCAACACCGCAATCAGGACGAAGAAAGCGAACACATCCTGGTAATTGCTGCCGAGGAAGCCGCCGGTTATATCGCCGATGTAGCCCGCGCCCAGGCTTTCGATCAATCCGAGCAGCACCCCGCCCAGCATCGCCCCGCGCAAATTGCCGATGCCGCCGAGTACCGCTGCAGTGAACGCTTTCAGGCCGAGCATGAAGCCCATGTAGTAATGCACGATGCCGTAGTTCGCACTCACCATGAAACCGGCGATGGCGGCCAGCGCCGAGCCGAGCATGAAGGTGGTGGATATGACGCGGTTGATATCCACGCCCATCAGCGCTGCCGCAGCCGGATTCTCAGACACGGCGCGCATCGCCCTGCCCATGCGGGTGCGATGTACCAGCCACATCAAGGCAGACATGATGAGCAACGCGACGATGACGATTGCAATCTGCACATCGTTCACTATTGCCCCGGCGAACTGGTGCGAGGCGCTGGTGAACGGCAACGGGAAGGCGTGATATTCGCGCCCCCAGATCATCATCGCCAGATTCTGCAACACGATGGAGACGCCGATGGCGGTGATCAGCGGTGCCAGGCGCGGCGCATTGCGCAACGGGCGATAAGCGATGCGTTCGATGCTGTAACCCAGCGCCATGCACACCGCCATCGCCGCCAGCAGGCTGAACAACACCGCCAGTACAGGCGCAAAGGCGGCCGTCAGCAAGGCTTGCAGCACGGTCAGTGCGATCATCGCGCCTATCATCACCACTTCGCCGTGCGCGAAATTGATCAGGCCGAGAATGCCGTACACCATGGTGTAGCCCAGCGCCACCAGGGCATAGACGCTGCCCTGCACCAGGCCATTGACGATCTGTTGAAGAAGGATTTCCACGGCTACTTTGGTGATCTACACGAAGAAAAAGCGACACGCCCGGTGTCGCTTTCCATAACTGCAAACCCGCTCACGGCTTGGCTGCGGGCGCACCGCCCATCGTCTGCACGGCAACCCATTTACCCTGGCGCACCTGATACACGGTGACCGCACCGCCCTTGATGTCGCCCTTCTCGTCGAACGCGATTCTCGCCGTTACACCGTCCATCTCGGTCTTGCCTATCTTCGGCAGATATTTCTCGGGCTCGGCGGAGCCGGCCTTCTGCATCGCCGCGATCATCACGTTGACCGCGTCGTAGCAATACGGAGCATAGAGCTGGATAGGTTGATGGAAACGTTCTTCATAGCGTTTGGCGAAATCCCTCCCGCTCGGCATGTTGTCCAGCGGCACGCCGGGTAGTGAAGCGTACACACTTTCCGCCGCATCGCCGGCCAGTTCGATCAGCTTCGGCGTATAACCGCCGTCGCCCATCATGAATTGCGTCTTGATGCCCAATGCCCGCAGTTGCTTGATCATGGGTACGCCCTGTGGATCCATTCCGCCGAAGAACAACAAGTCGGGCTGCTTGCCCTTGATCGAGGTCAGCACCGCGGTGAAGTCCACCGCCTTGTCGGAGGTGTATTCGCGCACGATGATCTTTGCACCATTGGCTTCGGCGGATTTGACGAACTCATCCGCCAAGCCTTGCCCGTAGGCGGTCCGGTCGTCTATCACTGCGATCTGCTTCGCACCCAGCATCCTGGCTGCAAATTCGCCCAGCGCCTTGCCTTGCTGGGCATCGTTGCTCATCACACGGAACGCGGTCTTGTAACCCTGGGCGGTGTATCTGACCGCAGTAGCGGAAGGCGATATCTGCGGAATGCCATTCTTGAAGTAGATGGCGGAAGCGGGGATGGTGGTGCCGGAATTGAGGTGTCCGATCACACCGTTCACTTTTGCATCGACCAGTTGCTGTGCCACGATGGTCGCCGTTTTCGGATCGGTCTGGTCGTCCTCGCTCAGCAACTCGAAGTGTGCTTTCTTGCCGCCGATGGTCACACCCCTGGCATTCGCGTCATCGATCGCCATACGCGTGCCGTTCTCGTTGTCCTTGCCGATATGCGCCTGCGGACCGGTGAGCGGTGCGGCGGCGCCGATCCTGACCGTGAGTTCGTCTGAAGTCGCTGCAGGATTCGATGCCGTCTCACTTTTCCCGCATCCGGCGAGGGCGAAGCCGAATACGACAAACAGGGAGAATTTATTGATCGACATGGTGGAAATCCGGCGGCTTAATGAAGTGTCCGGATTATGCGGAGCACCCTACCCCTTGTCAATTAAGCGAATCAGCACATAAAAAAGCCGACTTGCGTCGGCCTTTTTAGAGGTATCGCTTCCAGATTTACTTGGCCAGACCAAGAATGAAGCTAACCAGAGTTTTGGTATCTGCTGCCGAAACTCTTGGAGCATTGGGAGGCATGGGCATGGTACCCCAAGCACCGGCACCACCCTTGGCAACCTTGGCTTCCAACTTGGCTTCTGCACCGGCATCGCCCTTGTACTTTTTGGCAACGTCCATCCAGGCAGGACCCACCAGCTTCTTGTCGATAGCATGGCAAGTAGTACAGTTGCTCTTCTTGGCCAACTCAGGCATATCAGTTGCCATTGAAGAACCTGCTGCCATCAGGCCTGCAGCTGCAATCATGCAAACAACGATAGATTTCATATCTTTCTCCATTTTTAGTTATGTCTATTTGTCAAACAAACGTCAAACGAAAGTCAAACAAACGGAAGCGCATTCTAAACAACATGCCCCTGTTTGCAAACCTTCATCAGCGTATCCTAATCAACGCCCGCACTGCCAGTTGCGTTGACATTCGTTCAACATCGCTGCCTGCCGATCATAACTTATTGAGCAAATATGATTTTTATAAACTCAAACACTTGAATCACCCTTGCTGACTCACTCGTTCATTTTGATTTTTATCGGGAAATTGACACGGTAATGACTGGCACTTTAACCAACGACAAGAACATGGCTACTCTTCCGTGCGCTCCATCCAGTTGATGAGGTATGCCCATTGTTCCAGCTCTCGCTCCGCCAGCGAGGGCGGCAGGTCGAACAGGGTCTTGCCCTCGAAAGCCGCATTGACGTAAACCTGCGCTTCACGCAGATAAGCAAGTATCGGCAGATCCAGACCTTTCAGAAACTGTTCCAGCGTGAGTGCCGCGCGAGTGCGCGAATCCATACGCATGCCAACCACACCGACAAATATCTTTCCTTTGCGTACGGTCTTTTCGTGATGCAGGGCTTGCAGGAAATCACGGCTGGCCTGGATATCGAAAGCTGACGGGGCAATGGGGACGATCACCTTGTGCACCAACCGCAAAGCATGTTCCAGATTCTTTCCGTGCAACCCCGCGGGAGAATCGATCACCAGCCAGTCCACCGGCGCATTCATATCCGACTCCGAGTGCATCAACTCGATGCCGGGCAAGCTGCGCGGACGATTTTCCAGCCATTGTGTCGCCGACTTTTGCCGGTCCAGATCCATTATCGCAACGCGTTGCCCGCGCGAAGCAAGATAGCCCGCTATATTGGTGGACAATGTAGTTTTGCCGCTGCCGCCCTTGGGATTTGCAACCAGTATTGCTTTCACGCTACCGTCCTTCCCTTGCTTTATTGCGCTACTTGTTCTCCACCTGTGACACGTCTCTTACTGCTCCCTTGTCGGCGCTGGTCACCATGGCAGCGTAGGCCCTGAGCGCTGGCGACACTTTACGCTGACGAACTTCCACCGGCTTCCATGCAAGTTTGCCTTTTGCTTCCATTGCAGCGCGTCGTTGCGCCAGCTCGGCGTCCGTGATCGCCAGATTGATGCTGCGTTGCGGAATGTCGATCTCGATGCGGTCGCCTTCCTGCACCAATCCGATTGCGCCGCCGCTGGCCGCCTCCGGCGAAACATGGCCGATGCTCAAACCGGACGTGCCGCCCGAAAAACGCCCGTCGGTAAGCAGCGCACAGACCTTGCCCATGCCTTTCGATTTCAGGTACGAGGTCGGATACAGCATCTCCTGCATGCCCGGGCCGCCTTTCGGTCCTTCATAACGGATCACCACCACATCGCCCGCAACGATCTGGTCGGCGAGAATACCTGCCGACGCCGCGTCCTGACTTTCGAACAGGCGCGCGCGCCCGCTGAATTTCAAAATGCTCTCATCCACGCCGGCGGTCTTCACGATGCAGCCGTCGAGCGCAATGTTGCCGTGCAACACCGCCAGCCCGCCGTCTTTGGAATAGGCATGTGCCTTGTCGCGTATGCAACCCTGCGCCCGATCCGTATCCAGGTCCGGATACAGCATGGATTGCGAGAAGGCGATGGTGGTGATGATTCCGCCCGGAGCAGCGCGGAAGAATTTTTTCACCGCGTCATCGTTGCTTTGTGCGATATCCCACTGCTTGAGTCCGTCGCGCAGCGTTTTGCTATGGACCGTACTCACCTCGCCATGCAGCAATCCGGCACGATCCAGCTCGCCCAGAATCGCCGCAATTCCGCCTGCGCGGTGCACGTCTTCCAGGTGATACTCGGACGAAGGCGCGACTTTGCACAGGGTCGGAACATGGCGCGACAGTCGGTCCATGTCTTTCATGGTGAAATCTACTTCGGCTTCGCGCGCAATGGCGAGCAGGTGCAACACGGTATTGGTCGAACCACCCATGGCAATATCCAGCGTCATCGCATTCTCGAAGGCGTCGAAGGTGGCGATGCCGCGCGGCAACACCGAAGCATCGTCCTGTTCGTAATAGCGCTCGCACAATTCGACGATGGTGCGCCCGGCACGCAGGAACAGTTGCTTGCGGTCGGCGTGCGTCGCCACCAGTGAGCCATTACCGGGCAGTGACAACCCCAGGGCTTCGGTCAGGCAATTCATCGAGTTCGCGGTGAACATGCCGGAGCATGAACCGCAAGTAGGGCAGGCGGAACGTTCGATTGCTGCGACATCTTCGTCGCTGACTCTGCTGTCTGCCGCTGCCACCATCGCATCGATCAAGTCCAGGCCTTTGGACTTACCCTGCAAATTCACCTTGCCTGCCTCCATCGGTCCGCCGGAAACGAACACCACGGGAATGTTCAGGCGCATCGCGGCCATCAGCATGCCGGGGGTGATCTTGTCGCAGTTGGAGATGCATACCAATGCATCGGCGCAATGCGCGTTCACCATGTACTCTACGGAGTCCGCGATCAAATCGCGCGAAGGCAGCGAATACAGCATGCCGTCGTGTCCCATGGCGATGCCGTCGTCAACGGCGATCGTGTTGAATTCCTTGGCGATGCCGCCCGCCTTCTCGATCTCGCGCGCCACGAGCTGGCCCATGTCTTTAAGATGGACGTGTCCGGGCACGAACTGGGTAAAGGAATTGGCGATCGCAATGATGGGTT
>JAJXUF010000204.1 GCA_021783175.1 Pseudomonadota bacterium | reverse complement strand
GGCCAAGCAGATGCTGGGACGCACACCCGGCAACATCACCGCCATCCGCCCGATGAAGGACGGCGTGATCGCCGACTTTACCGTCACCGAACAGATGCTCAAGCAGTTCATCCGCCGCGTGCACAAATCCAGCATCTTTACGCCCAGCCCGCGCATCGTCATTTGCGTGCCGTGCGGTTCCACGCAGGTCGAGCGCCGCGCCATTCGCGAATCCGCCTACGGCGCGGGCGCGCGCCGCGTGGAACTGATCGAAGAGCCGATGGCCGCCGCGATTGGGGCCGACTTGCCGATCGAGGAGGCGACCGGTTCCATGGTGGTGGACATCGGCGGCGGCACCACCGAGGTCGGCGTGATCTCGCTGGGAGGTGCGGTGTATTCCGGTTCGGTGCGCGTCGGCGGCGACAAGTTCGACGAGGCCATCATCAACTATATCCGCCGCAATTACGGCATGCTGATCGGCGAGAGCACGGCCGAGAACATCAAGAAAGAGATCGGTTCCGCTTTCCCGGGCAGCGAAGTGCGCGAGATGGAAGTGAACGGGCGCAACCTGGCAGAAGGCGTGCCGCGCAGTTTCACCATTTCCAGTAACGAGATCCTGGAAGCCTTGACCGACCCGCTCAACAATATCGTCAGCGCCGTCAAGACCGCGCTGGAACAGACCCCGCCCGAACTGGGCGCGGACATCGCCAGCAAGGGCATGGTGCTGACCGGCGGCGGAGCGCTGTTGCGCGACCTGGATCGATTGCTGATGGAAGAGACCGGCCTGCCGGTGGTCATCGCCGACGATCCGTTGACTTGCGTGGTACGCGGTTCCGGCAAGGCGCTCGAACGCATGGATAAATTCAGCAGCATCTTCACCAGCGATTGATCATACGGCAGTACCTTGGACGACACTCGCACCCTACGGTTCTTTAATCGCGGCCCCAGCCCGGTCGCCCGCCTCATCTTCTTTAGCGTGCTTTCGCTGTTGTTGCTGTTTGTCGATGCCCGTTACCAATATCTGGAATCCGCGCGCAAGGTCCTTGCTGTCGTGATCTATCCGTTTCAGCGTCTGACCGCACTGCCCGGCGAGACCGTGGGCCGGATCGCCGTCTATTTCGAGATGCAAAATCAACTGCAGACTGAGAATGCGAGACTGCGACAGCAGCATGACGCGGATGCGGCACAACTGGCTCAGATGAGTGTGGTCCTTGCCGAAAACACCCAGCTGCGCACCTTGCAGGATCTCAAGCAGCGCGCCGACTACCCGATGCAGATGGCCGAGATCGCGTATGTCGAACGCGATATCTTCAAGCGCAAACTGTTCGTGGACAAAGGTTCCCAGGCCAACGTATTGCCCGGACAGGTGGTGATGGACGACAAGGGCGTGGTGGGCCAGGTCACGCGCGTTTACCCGTGGCTATCCGAAGTCACGCTGGTCACCGACAAGGATCATGCAGTGCCGATACAGGTATTGCGCAACGGTTTGCGTGCAGTGGTGTTCGGGTCGGGCGATATCAGCGAAATGTCGCTGCGCTACATGCCGGTCAGCGCGGATATCGCGGAGGGCGACGTGCTGGTGACGTCCGGCATCGACGGCACCTACCCGCCCAACCTGCCGGTGGCGAAAGTGCTCAAGATCGAGCGCGACCCGGCCTACCCGTTTGCGCGCATCACCTGTACACCGCTGGCCGGGGTCGACAGGCACCGCGCCCTGCTGATCGTTTCCGGCCTGCCGACATTGCCGGAACACCCGGCCATATCCGAAACGAGTGCCGAATCCGAGCGAGTGAACAAGCGGCTCAAACGGAGGAAACAGTGAACCCGAGCCTCCGCAAAGATCAGGAGTTCCTGCTGCCAGCGAGCACGAGTTTCATCGTGTTCAGCCTGTTCGTGGCGGTGATGCTCAACTGGCTGCCCTGGAGCGGCTGGGCGCTGGTGTTGCGCCCGGATTTCGTGGCGCTGGTGCTGCTGTACTGGTGTACGCACAAGCCGCATCGCATCGGTATCGGCACCGCGTGGGTGGTCGGGATCTTCGCCGATGTCGCGGATGCCAGCCTGTTCGGCCAGCATGCGCTGGCGTATACGGTGCTGGCTTTCGGCGGCATCGTGCTGCACCGCCGCGTGCAGATGTTCGACCTGCGCCAGCAATCCCTGCACGTGTTCCCGATGCTGTTGCTGAGTTACGCGGCCTACGCTGCTGTGCACTGGCAGGTGCGCGGCTACGTCGCGTGGGAATATTTCCTCGGCAGCGCGGTGTCGGCGCTGCTGTGGACGCCGATGACCATCCTGCTGCAAGCCCTGCGCCGTCCCCGTCGCGACCCTAACGAATTATGAATCGTTACGTCGAGCTGAAGAACCATCAGCGCGAAATCTATTATTTCCGTTTGCGGCTGGTGTTGAGTCTGGGCTTCGTGGTGGTGATGCTGTTCATCCTGCTGCTGCGCTTCTTCTACCTGCAAGTGATCCGCCACGACTACTTCCACACCATGGCGGACAGCAACCGTATCTACGTCGTTCCCATCGTGCCGAACCGCGGCCTGATCCTGGACCGCAACGGCGTGGTGATGGCGCAGAACTATTCGGGTTACACGCTGGAGATCGCACCGAGCAAGGTAGCCGACATGGATGCACTGATCGCCGAATTGTCCAAGCTGGTCGAGATCACGCCCAAGGACATCAAGCGCTTCCAGAAACTGCTGACCGAACGGCAGACGCTGGAGACCATGCCGATACGCAGCCAGCTCTCCGACGAAGAGGTCGCGCGCGTTTCCGCCCAGCAATACCGCTTTCCCGGTGTGGAGGTCAAGGCGCGTTTGTTCCGCGAGTATCCCTATACCGACATGACCTCGCACCTGATCGGCTATGTCGGACGCATCAACCAGAACGACATCGATCAGCTGGACGAGGACGATGTCGCGTCCAACTACCTGGGTTCCGACTACATCGGCAAGACCGGCATCGAACAGAGCTATGAAAAGGACCTGCACGGCAAGACCGGGTTCGAGCAGGTCGAAGTGGATGCGGGCGGGCGTGCAGTGCGCGTGCTGTCGCGCACCGCACCGCAATCCGGCAACAACCTGATGCTGACGCTGGATGCAAAGTTGCAGGAAGTGGCAGAGAAAGCATTCGGCGAATATCGCGGCGCACTGGTGGCCCTCGATCCCACCAACGGCGAAGTGCTGGCTTTCATCAGCAAGCCCGGCTATGACCCCGGCCTGTTCATCGACGGTATCGACACCGAAACCTGGGATGCGCTGAATAACTCGCCCGATACGCCGCTCAACAACCGCGCCTTGCGCGGACAATATCCTCCGGGCTCCACCATCAAACCCTTCATGGCATTGGCGGGACTTTTTTACGGCACGCGTTCTCCCACCCACGCCATCAGCGACCCCGGCTATTACATGCTGCCCGGCAGCCGGCACCAATACCGCGATTGGAAAGCGGGCGGGCATGGCGCTGTAGACATGTTCAAGTCCATCGTCATCTCCTGCGATACCTATTACTACGGGCTTGCCACCGAGATGGGCATAGACAATATGCACAACTACCTGTCGCGTTTCGGGTTCGGCCAGAAGACTGGACTGGACATGGAAGGGGAGGTATCCGGACTGTTGCCTTCACCCGAATGGAAAAGCAAGCGCTACCAGCAGATATGGTATCCGGGAGACACGGTCTCGGCGGGCATCGGCCAGGGCTACAATCTGGTGACTCCGCTGCAACTGGCCTACGCGACGGCAATCCTGGCCAACGACGGCGTGGCTTTCCAGCCGCACCTGATCAGGGAAGTGCGTCCTGCCAGCGGGGGCGCGGTGATGACCGAGCCCAAACAGATGTTCGACCTCAAGATCGATCCGGAGAACCTCAAGCTGGTGAAAAGCGCCATGGAAGCCGTCACCAAACCCGGCGGTACCGCCGCGGTCGCGAGCTACGGCGCGACTTACCGCATGGCGGGCAAGACCGGCACGGCGCAGGTGATCGCCATCAAGCAGGGTGAAAAATACGACGCGAAGAAAGTCTCCGAATACAATCGCGACCATGCCTGGTTCATCGCCTTTGCGCCGGCCGACAAGCCGCGCATCGCGATGGCCGTGCTGGTCGAGAATGGCGGTCACGGCGGCACGACCGCAGCTCCGATCGCGCGCAAAGTGATGGATTATTACCTGCTCGGCAAGATACCCCAGCCGCTGCCGGTGGCGACGGGTAAAACCGGGGATCAGAGCGACTGAGCATGAATGCGAGACAACTCAAGCAACGATTGATGTTGAATATCGACCCCGTGCTTCTGGCCGCGCTCGGGGGCTTCGCGTTGGTCAGCCTGGTGCTGCTGTACAGCGCCAGCGACGGCAACCTGATGCGCGTGCTGGCCCAGCTGGGCAACATCGCGGTGGCATTCACCGCGATGTGGATCGTGGCCAACATGCCCCTGCACTACCTGATGCGCGCGGCCTTTCCGATATACGTGCTGGGCATGATCCTGCTGCTGCTCGTGATGACCCCGCTCGGCGTGAACAGCCACGGCGCAACACGCTGGCTCAACATCGGCGTGGCGACCATCCAGCCTTCCGAACTGATGAAGCTTGCCGTGCCGCTGATGATGGCGTGGTACTTCGAGAAGAACGAGGCGACCCTGAAGCTGAGGAATTATTTTGTCGCGGCCATCCTGCTGCTATTGCCCGTGGCGCTGATCGCGAAACAGCCCGACCTGGGTACTGCCATCCTGATCGGCGCGAGCGGATTCTATGTGCTGTTCCTCGCCGGACTGTCCTGGCGCATCATGATAGGTTCCGCGTTGGCGGCGGCGGCCAGCGCGCCGTTCCTGTGGTCCGCGCTGCACGACTACCAGCGCCACCGTATCCTGATGCTGCTCGACCCGTCGCAGGACGCGCTGGGCAAGGGCTATCACACCATCCAGGGCATGATCGCGGTGGGTTCCGGCGGCATACTCGGCAAGGGTTACCTCAACGGGACGCAGACGCACCTGGACTTCCTGCCCGAACGCACCACCGACTTCATTTTCGCCGTCTGGTCGGAAGAGTTTGGATTGGTCGGCAATCTGCTGCTGCTGTCACTGTACGTTTTCGTCATCGGGCGCGGCTTCGTCGTCACCGCCAACGCCTCCACCTATTTCACCCGCCTGATGGCGGGCAGCATCACGCTCACCTTCTTCACCTATGCCTTCGTCAACATGGGCATGGTCAGCGGCATTCTGCCCGTGGTGGGCGTGCCGCTGCCGCTGATCAGTTACGGGGGCACCTCCATGCTCACGCTGATGCTGGGTTTTGGTATCCTGATGAACATCCAGACAAACAAGAAACTCGTTAAAACTTGAGGGGGACGAT
>JAJXUF010000203.1 GCA_021783175.1 Pseudomonadota bacterium | reverse complement strand
GCGGACAATTGCTCTCCTCCGATCAATACTGCGGAGAACACGCCGACCACGAGTTCCGCCAGCAACAAGATTGCGGCCTTGCCCGCATCAAGCCGAGCCACCCCATAGAAAGTCGCCAGCGTGCCGGGCAATATCCAGAACAATCCGAGTGCGGACAGTATTCCCAGCTGCATGACATCGAGCGTCTGCATGGGCTTGGCTTCCCGGCACATGAAACCGAACGAAATGAGGGCACATCCCGCGTTGATCGCCACTGCCCGCACCGTGTCCGGCAAGCCGTGACCGACCCGGATAGCCACGTTATTGAAGGCGAAAGCCAGTCCGGATGAGAGTGCAAGCATATCCACCACAGACAGCGGCGTCGAAAATATCTCGGGGCCGCCCAAAGTCGCGGCCAGTCCCACCAGCGCAAGTCCCAACGCAATGAGTCGCAACCGGGTGAACGCTTCGCCCAGGAATATTCTTGCCGCAAGGATCGTCCATACCGGTGCCAGGTAGAACAGCAACATGACGCGTACCACGCTTCCTGCGGCGAGAGAAGTGACCAATGCCGCAGTGGCCCAGCCGCCCAGTGCAGCTATAAGAAGGATCAGCCGTATCCGTCCGCGTAACTGCGCCAAATTATTCCAGACGAAGGGCAACAGCAGCAGCACCGACAAACCAAACGCATATACCTGCACAATGCCGCCCTGGATGCCGAACATGGAGAGCGACTTGAGCGGCCACCAGAACAGCCCCCAGAACACCGATCCCGCAAGCAGCGCCGAGACGGCCTTCCGCCGAGGTTGAAGGAAGTAGCCGAACATGGTCACTTCACGCTGCTGTCAGTCGAATGGCCGTTGCGGTACCAATTCTCGAAATGATCGAGTTCGGTTCTTCCCATCCACGCATTGATCTCCCACAGATCGGCAACCGGCAGCTGCGTGAATGGCATGCTATGCAAATAACCATCCGGGCCGAACTCCGGGGTCATCGTGGTAAGGGAATTTCCGTTGTCGCGTTGTACCGACCAGATCGCTTCCCAGCAGCGCTGGTGCGATGCCAGCGCACCCGCATATTCCGGCGCGGCCGGATGCGGTACTTGCGGACCCTGGTCATAACCGACGCGGGCATGAATGTGACGGGCATGCCGCGCAACTTCCTTGACCGCGTCCCAGTCCTCGTCCAGTTGCCGCTCCATCACCACTACCCAGTGGCTGAAGTCGCAAGTGAGTTGCAACTCCGGCAGGCGCAGCAAAATATCGATCGTGGTCCAGGGGTTAAACAGGGAACGACTGCGGTGCGTCTCAAAGCTGCAGGCGATGTTCATTCTTGCGGCGACTTCCTGCACTTCGCCGAAGAAGCGCACACTTTGTTCCAACTGCCATGCATCGCAACCGCCGATAATGGTCACCCATTGAGGTTCAAGCGAGCGCCCGAGTTGAAGCTGGCGCACGGCATCGGCGATATGCTCTTCCACTGTCGCCTGACGTCGGGGCACATAACCGCCTGCCGTCACGATCTCCTGAATGTAGCGCAAGCCCCACGTCTGCAATACGGACTGCAATTCATCGCGACGTGTCTGCGGCATATCCGCATTTCCTTCCAGGCCGGCAAAACCCGCATCAACGGCCTGATAGGCAGCCTTGTTCAGCGAGCCGCCATGCCCCCATAACGTCTTGAACAATTGCAGTTCCATGGAAATCAGCTTTGCTGCTGCAAATAGGCTCGCCATCCGCCAAAGCGGGTGATGTCCTCCGCATTTTTCAAGGCATATTGCTCGCACACAAAACCCTGAACCTGCTCGCCGCTTGCCAGTGTGATGGTGCCGATACCGAGCGGCGCGGGTATGCCTGCCACGAATGAACCGAATTCGCGCGCGGGCATTTCCCATACTTCCACTTCAATGGCACTGCCTGCCTCATCCTTCTCCACGCGCACCATGCCCGGACGATGCGGGGGACCTCCGGGCAATGCGTACAGTTTGTAATCGGCCGAACTGCGGGTGCATGTCACCAGGTGCGCGCCCCGACTTGCAAGCTGGTGATTAAGCGGGAGTCCCTTGAGGTGTGCGCCGCAAACTGCGACGCGGACTCTTCCGGTCAGCAACTGTTCACCTCCTGCAGCTGCATCGCTCGCGTCATGGAACAACCGGTCGGCCAGATGCAGCAATGGAATGTCCTGATGTGCGGGTGCTGCCAGCGTGATGCCGAATGGCAGGCCGTCGTCCTGAAAACCTGCCGGAACAGCTACCGCAGCATAATCCAGCAGGTTCATGAAGTTGGTGTAATAGCCGAGATTCGCATTCAGGCGTATCGGGTCGGCCTGCATCTCGTCTATGCGATAGATGGTACCGGCGGTAGGCGTGACCAGACAATCGATCCCGTTCCAGACCGTTGCAGTTTCTTTGCGCAACGTTTCCAGCCGATACATGCCGCTGAATGCATCGGCCGCGGAAAATTTCTTTGCACCGGCAATGATCTCGCGCACCACCGGGTTGATGTGTTCCGCCTTTGCATCGAAGAATTCGCGGATCGCGACATAGCGTTCCGCTACCCACGGTCCTTCGTACAGCAGGCGTGCCGCATCCAGGAACGGGGCGAAATCGACTTCGACCGCGATGCCGCCGATTGCTTGGAGAACATCGCAACTGCGCCGGAACAGGCCGGCAGCTTGCCGATTGCCGAAGAACTGCAATTGCTCGGCGCGCGGCACGCCGAAACGGAAAGTTCCGGCGCGTCCGAAATCAAAACCGTGCGGCAGCATCCGGCGCGAGTAGGCATCCTGCTCGTCGTATCCGGCTGCCACGGACAACACGCTTTGGGCATCCGCCGTGTTGAGCGCAAAGATGGATACGCAATCCAGCGAACGACAGGCAGGCACCACGCCGCGGGTGGATAACCAGCCTCGCGTCGCCTTTACCCCGACCAGATTGTTGAACGCGGCAGGTACGCGACCCGAACCTGCCGTGTCGGTACCCAGACTGAAACTGGTCTGCCCCAGCGCAACGGCTACTGCCGAACCCGAGCTGGAGCCGCCGGAAATATAGTCCGCGTCATACGCGTTGCGGCATGCGCCGTGCGGCGAACGCGTACCGTTCAGCCCGGTGGCAAATTGATCGAGGTTGGTTTTTCCGACAGGTATTGCACCCGCGTCGATCAGGCGTTGCACCACCGTTGCGTGCTGCTGCGGCACATAGGCAAACTCCGGACAACCCGCCGTGGTCGGCACACCGGCCAGATCGATGTTGTCCTTGATGGCAAACGGAATGCCGTACAAAAGCAGCGTTGCAGGATCTTTGTCTTGCAGGGCCGATACGTAGTCGCCGATCTCTGCCGGAGACAAGCGATGTATCCAGACGTGATGCGGATCGTCGGCGATGCGCGCCAGAATATCCTGCATGACGGCCAGCGGATGCAGCTCGCCTGCAAGATAGCGTTTACGGAGTGAATTCATGCTCAGATCGTGTTTCATCGTTCCCTCACTCATCGCCATGGATTACCAGCAGGTCTTGCCCGGCGGAGACTTGTCCGCCCGTACGGCAATTCAATTGGAGGATCTCGCCATCGCAGGGAGCGAGCACCGCGATCTCCATCTTCATCGACTCGATGACCACCAGCGTGTCGCCCGCCTTGACCTTGCTGCCAACCTCGACAGACATGGCCCACACGTTGCCCGCGACATGGGCTGTCACGGCACGGCTACCCGGTGGAAGGTCGAGTTCACTATCCGTCCCGGCTTCCGCCACCGTGTTGTCCGTGGCGTACTCCGCCTGACCGTTGGCTTTCCACATCTCGCGCTCTGCGGCGAAGGCGGCACGCTGCGTGTTGCGGAACGCGGTGATCTCCCGGTCGTTGGTATGCAGATACTGGTTGTATTCCTTCAGACTGAAGGTCGTCTCCTCGATCTTGAGCTGGAAACGCCCGGCCACGAAGTCCTCGCGCATCTTGAGCAATTCCTGCTCCGACACCGGATAAAAACGGATCTGGTCGAAGAAGCGCAGCAACCACGGTTTTCCTTGCTCGAAGTCGGCCGTCTGTTTGTAACGGTTCCACATCTGCACGGTACGCCCGACGAACTGGTAACCGCCGGGGCCTTCCATGCCGTATACGCACATATAGGCGCCGCCGATGCCGACCGCGTTCTCCGGCGTCCAGGTGCGCGCAGGGTTATATTTGGTCGTGACCAGACGATGACGCGGATCGAGCGGCGTGGCGACCGGTGCGCCGAGATAGACATCCCCCAGACCCAGCACCAGATAGCTCGCATCGAACACGATGCGCTTCACCTGTTCGATGTCTGAGATGCCGTTGATGCGGCGGATGAACTCGATGTTGCTCGGACACCAGGGCGCATCCTTGCGCACCGACTGCATGTACTTCTCGATCGCCAGCTTTGTCGAAGGGTCGTCCCACGACAGCGGCAGATGCACGATGCGTGTCGGCACTTCCATGTCTGCAATGGGCGGCAGGATCTTCTCTGCTTTGATGAGTTTCTTTACCAATTCCCCGCGCGACATCACGCGGCTGTCGAAATGGACCTGCAACGAGCGGATACCCGGAGTCAGATCGAGGATGCCTTGCAGCTTGCCCTCGTTCATTGCCTGCTGCATCCATTGCATCAGCGCATGCACCCGGAAACGCAGATTGATGTCGAGCACCAGCGGACCGTATTCGATCAGCAAGTTGCGGTCGCCGGACTGGCGATACACGACTTGTACCTGTTCGCCCTTGGCCGGGATGTTGTGAATGACGGGGCTGCCCATCGATTTGGCAGCGGGAAATTCGCGTGGCTCCTTCGGCAAGCTCAGCCCTGCGATGGCCTGGTCTTGCAGCTGTTCGAGATGATTCGCCTGCACCAAAGTCATCCAGCGGAAACGCACCGTGTCGCCCGGCCGCAGTTGTCCCATCTTCCACAACTCCGCGTGGGCGATGGTCACCGGACACACAAAACCGCCGAGGCTGGGACCGTCCGGTCCGAGGATTACCGGCATATCGCCGGTAAAGTCCACCGCGCCGATGGCATAGGCATTGTCGTGGATGTTGGACGGATGCAACCCGGCCTCGCCGCCATCCTGCCGCGCCCATTCCGGTCGAGGCCCAACCAGTCGCACACCGGTGCGGCTGGAGTTGTAGTGCACTTCCCAATCCGTAGCGAAGAAAGTCCGGATGTCGGACGGCGTGAAGAAATCCGGTGCACCGTGCGGGCCGTACAACACGCCGATCTCCCACTGATTGCCATAGGCAGGAATCAGGTTTGCCGGTAGTGCGCGATGCGTCCGGGGAGGGGGTTCAACGCCGAGATGCAACACATCGCCGATGCGCAACGTGCGCCCGCCATGGCCGCCGAACTG
>JAJXUF010000045.1 GCA_021783175.1 Pseudomonadota bacterium | reverse complement strand
GAGAGATGGGAACCTCTGGCACCGGATCTGGGCCGTTCCGGTAGGCCAGCCGCACCTTGACGTGCGCATTAATGATGTCCTGAAGCTGCTGGTAGCCCGGGCGCGGAGGCGCAAACAAGGTGAGCTGTTCGACCGGGATGTCATTGACCGCGCACAGGCCGGCCAGGATCGACGCGTGGGCGCATCCGAGCGAGTGGCCTTGAACGGCCACCGGCCCGGACAGTTGAGGGCGCAGCGCGGAGAATGCGGCCTCCATGCCCTGCCAGAAGCCAGCGTGTAGCACGCCGAGCTGGGGATGCTCCCACGGCACAGCCTCGAAGTCACGGACCCAGTCCAGGCCCGACTCGCTGCCGGCGAAGGTAACGCACTGCATGCCGTTGGCCGACGAGAGGCCGACCGTCACGGCATCGAAGCTTTGGACGCTCGAAAAAACATCGGGCGTCACCGGCTCATAGATCGCCTCACAGAGCCATGCGGCGTAGGCCGGGGAGATCACAGCATCACCAGCAGCGCGATGAGGATCGCCGAAACGACGACGAAGCCAAGCAGCACCTGACTGTTGATGCCGAAGATTCCAGGGTCCGGGCCGTTGTCCTCATGGTCAGGCACCGGTGTCCTCATTTCGGCGTCGCCGGCGCTTGTAGCGTTGTGGTCTGCACGGTCAGGCTGCCGTTCGGTAAATTGGACGTGACCCCGACCCCAGGAACCGGGCAGGCCGTGAATACCGCGGTGATGGCGTTGCCGTTTCCCGATGTGCTCGCTGCCCGCTGGAGTGCCCCAACGTTCATGGCGCAGGCCGAGTCGATCCAGGCTTGCAGCTTCATATCGTCCGTCTTCTGGATGTTCTGCTTCGCGCTGGTATAGTCCCCGGCCCCTTTGGTCAGCATGGCGCTGTTCCAGGCGTTCAATGTGCCGCAGCCGCCCATCAGCACTGCGGTACCGACGGACAGAATCAGCAGCATGCCCGGCATCGCGCGACCGGCTTGCTTGTCGCCTGGAGACGTTGCTGGCGGCGTACTCGGCGCGCGCGGGTTGATCATCGTCAGGACGTGGCCGGTGAGCGCGCCCAAGGTAGCTTGGATGAACTCAACGAGGGTATCAGCGCCCGGCGTCTTGGTGAGCACGAGGGACAACCATCCGCCGAATAGCGCGATGTAGCCGAGGGCGTAGAGGGCGATGGGTAGATTCGGGTTCATTTCGATGACTCCTGTTCGTGGTGGATGATTTCGATGCTGGAAAACTGGTAGCCCTCTTTTCCGTATTTCTGCGCGAGGATCATCGGGAAGGGCAGCGCGTGAATTCCCTCGTCGCGGCCAATGTGATGGGCCTTACAGAGCAGCAGCCCGTTCGCCGTCATGTCGTCAACGAAGGTGTATGGGTCGGAAGGGTCGAAGCTCGCCCAATCGAAGCGTGGAAAGTCTCGCCGGATTTGCGAGCCTTCAGACCAATCGATCATCTCGGCGAAGCTGCGTTCGATAGGATGGTGATGCGCCTCTAGGGGATGCCCCGTACTTTCTGCGGTTCCCCCACATACCCAGCATCGCCCTCTTTCACGCTCGATCAACGCCTTCCTGGTGCGCGTGAATAGCGGCGTGGTGACGCGCGGATCGTGTCCGGGCAGATTGACGTCGACGGTCAGCGTCTCTTTCTCTTCGTGCGTCTCGGTGACGGGCGGCATTTCGGCTCCTGAAATAAAAACCCCCGCCGAAGCGGGGGATCGAACTTGTAAGGATTACTTCCCAGTTTGCTAAAACGGCGCCCGTAGGCGGTCATTGATCTGTGCTGGGCACAGTGCTTTACGTGGCTACTACCGCCTGGAGCGCATCAACGCGCCGAAGCCATCCCGTCAGGAAAACATGCTGCGCCGGGTTGCGATCTACGATGTCCTGGTAGAAGTCTCGCCGCGCATCGAGATATGAGACCACCAGCGCGGTTTCGGCTTCTTGGTCAAGCGCTGACACCAGCGCTGCGGTCTTCGGCCCCCAGCGGCCGTCTGGGCCTGTTCCGAGACATCTCTGTAGCGTGGCAAGCGCCTGATGCACGCCAGAATTCACAGCAAAATCGAAGGCGCACATGCCGAGTCGGTCCGGCATCTCCGAACAATGCACAGGCGTCCAGTAGATCGCCTGATAGATCGCATCCACCATGTCCATGTCGATGTTGCGCACCGGCTGAAGCGCCATGCCGTGGCTCGTGTTCCATGCATCGTAGGTGCGCTGGGTGATGCCGTAATTCGTAGCCCCCCCGTGATCGCGCGGATCGTCGGAATAACAGCCCTCCTGCGAGAGCGTGAAAGCGAGTGCGGTTTGGAAAGTCATTTGTTCAACCACCTCTGAATGGTTTTCGTCTCATACAATCGAATTAACGTCCAGATGATCGACAGCAGCGCGGCAACTGCAGGAAGCCACCCAGCAATCGTTGCTAGGACAGTACCGATACTGAGCCCGTCGAATAGGTGTTTGGAAAGGGTTGAATTCATGGCCGACTCGCTACATTTGGACGTAAAAAAACCGCCAGGAGGCGGCCAATGTGCTATGGTGAACGGACGGGCATTACCGCATTGCTTGCAGTTGCCTTAAATCCGTTTCCCGCGCTGCTTATATATTGTTGTGGAATGGGACATCATTCAATCCTCGTTGATTTCATGATCTGGAAGATCGGCATCCTGTGGGGACTTGCCTTTATAGGTGGTCTCATGGGCTGGTGGCGTTAATCAGTGCCGCCCTTCCGATTGGCATCAGCCCCATATAAGACGGGGGTTGAACGGACAGCAATTGCTTAAGCTGATCGGGGTTCATTAAGAGATTCGCCCCCGCCTCACTCACGTTTTTACCCACATTCCCCAGTAGCCCCCCCACATATCTCCCGGCACCGGACCCTAGAAGCGCACCGAACGGCCCGCCTAAATGAGCGCCAGCCACGGTTCCTAAGCCGGTCATAAAGTTCGGGTTTCCGCTATAGTCGTTTCCATAGAGCGACTTTGCACCGAGATTCCGGTTAAGGATCGTGTCCGACCCCGTGGACTTGATCGCTGCCGCGCCTGCCTGCTGTTGTTTATAGGACTGCGCCAGGTCGAGAAGCTGCTGCTGAACTTGCGGGTCGATCCCGAATCGCTGGGATTTCAACTGTTGCGCCAGCGCATTCCGATACCCAGCAGGTGTAATGTTGGGTAATGTATCTAGTCCAGCCGACGACTTCCCGAGTGTGTCCTGAAGGTTTCGACCGACCTGCATGGTGTTGATCGGCACCGAGTCTTGCGCGTACTGCTGAAGGTAATTCTGATAGCCAGGGACCGATTGGGAAAGCGTATCGGTAATGCTTTGCTTCAAGGGATCGAGCGCGACCGCTTCCTGAGAGCCAACAATGCCGTTGGGCGCATACTGCTGCAAATATTTACTGGTGTTCTGGCGGAGTTGGTCGAGGACATCGGCATTCACAACGCTTTCACCTGTCGGCAATACGGTAGATGAATTCTGGATATTTTTTGAAATGTCCGCTAGCGCTCCTCTTACCTGTGGATTCATGCCAATTCCGGATTTTTGCAATGCTCCAATATTGGTCATCAGGCCATCAATCGGCACAGGGATCCCCGTATTCCCCTGCCAGAAATTTGCTGCGTTCGTGGCTCTCGCGTCTTTTGCCGCTTGAACCGCAGTATCTGATCCGGCGATCCCGTTAATCAGGTTCCACGCCGTTTGATTGTTCTGCGTCTGTAATCCAGTCTGAGCGATTTTACCTTCAGGCGTGTTAAAGAACGCCTTGGCCGCTGCCGCAATGCCTGGATTTGAGGTCAACTGATCTGCTGTGGGCTGAAGAGGCCCGGCCGCATTCCTCCAGTTTACCGGCCCATTGACAAAGTTCGAGATGGAATCGAGCGCGGCCGCTTGAGGATTGTAAAAAGGCTGCACAGCGGATTTGATCGTGTTACCGACCGCTCCAAGCGCTTTAACGCCAGCGGGTAAAATAGCGCCTGCAACAGCCCCGCTTCCTGCGTCTTGAGGATTGACTAGTCCAGCCGTTGCAGCGCCGTTTATCGCGCCCCCTGCGACTCGGGTAATGCCTTGGGCAATCTTGCCGGTAATACTCGGCGCTGTATCTGCCCCGAGAGATAATCCGCCCGACTCGATGGAGTTAATTATCGGTGCAGCAGCATCGGCAAGACCAGGGATGAGTCCTGCGCCTGCTTTCAATCCAGCGCCAAGTACCCCCCCGACACCTGCGGTTCCCGCCACATCTGCTGCCAGATTGCCGCCTTTGAATGGCAATGAAGAAGGATCGGCATTTTGCTGGAAGAACTGTGCAAGCGCTGCACGACGAGCATCCGGTGTCATTCCGGTAATTCCGAGCTTGTCCAATGGATAAAGCAGCGTAGAGCCAATATCGGCCGCGCCATTTAGCGCACCCATACCAATGTTCGATAATGCGCTGCTTATGCCAGGCGAAGCGGGAATAGGAGCCGGTGCAGTCGAAGGTTGAGGGGATGCATTCATCGCCGAATTGACCGCGTTCCAGTCTATTCCTGATGATTGCGCCGGAGCGCCCATCGTGGAATCTATGGTTTGCCAATCAATCCCGCTCATTGGTGAAAGGCCCCCATTGCATCAAGTTGTTTGACCCTTGACAGGATGGTGGGAAGCTGAGTAGCTCCATATTGAGTCTTGAGTTGTCCCAAATAATTCTGTAGGGCTTGACCTTGAAGGTTACTCAGTTGCATGCCGATACTGACCGTTCCGGGATCGGCCATATTATTGAACTGGCTGATCTTGTCAGGGAGCGACGAAAAGTCGGCATTGTTCGTTGTTCTGACATTGTTGGCGATGTTTGCCCTAGCCTGTTTAACGTCGAGCTGGGACACTAGCAGCGGAATCACTTCCTTCATGGCTTGATTCGTCATCTCGCCATTCGGCAGCGAATGCAGGATCGTGTTCAACTGTGCATCCGTCCCGGTTGTTCCTCCTTGCCCGAGCTGAGACATGCCCATGAAATTCGCCAATTTGGTCATCACGTCCTGTGATGTTTGCGCTCCGGATAGATCGATTCCGGGGATATTGCTGGCCAGCGCTTCCAGTCGGGCGAGTTGGGGCGTCCCCGGCCCGAAATGCGCATTCGGATCATTTGCCAGACTCCACATACCATTCAGGGCTTGTCGATAAATGCCGAGATTTTGCGCCTCTTGCGTGGCGTTGTCGTAATACTTCGATCCGATCTGCACATTGGCTTGTGCGTTCGCGGCGGCTTTTTCTTCGACTCCCAAAGGTGCCTCGCCATACACTGGAGCGGCCTGTTGTGATTGGGAGTTGAACACACCAGACGGGCCGTTCTCATGCAGCATGATCGCGGTTGAAAGAGCTTGGCGTTGCGCGGGATTGGTCAAGTCTATCGGTTGGTCAGGCTTGATGCCGAGGCGTGATGAAACATCGTTGATGTAGGCTTGCGTGTTGTTTTCGTTGGGAGGTGCCCATTTGTTGATGATGCCGCTCAGCGTATTCACACCCTGATTTCCATAGCTTTGCAGATTCTGGTCGAGCGCGGCAAGCCCTGCCTGCATATTTGGATACTGAGCCAGTTTTCCGCCAGGCATCAATGCGCCGGGGTTGTTGTTGCGCAGTGGAGCAGGCGCTGTGACAGGGGTTGTCAATGGGACAGGATTGCCTTGCGCATCTACGCCCTTCCCTGAGCCTACGGTTTGCGCTGCCGTGTTCGTCTGAATTGCAGCGGGGGCGCCAGGGAGGGATTCGACTCCCCAACTACCATCCGGCAATTTAACAGCCATCGTCCCAGGGATGTTGTTGGTCGGAAGCGGGTGAGCGCCTCCCGCATCCATGTAACCAAATCCGCGCACATTGACCGGCTTGTTCATCGAGTAATTCAGCAACTGCGCCCCTTGTGGGCTATTGGGATCAATCCCCATCGCCGTGATGTTCTTCATGATGTCCGTGGGCGCTTTGGCTTGAACTGCGCCTTGCAGAATTACCTGATCCATCGGGTCAGGGATGCCCAACAGGCTGGATATTTGCAGCCTCTTCATTGTCGGAGCGAGCGTGGGGTCCGAAAGAAGCGAGTCAGCATAACCCGGCTGAGATTGCGCAATAGGCAGCAACGATGCTGCATATTTGGTCGGCCCTGGACCGGCAGGCGCAGAGCCATCGCTCATCATTGAGCCAGTGATCCCTTGAGATGGAGTAGCCGCTCCCTGCGTCAATGCTGGGATCGGATTGGGGCTATTGCCAGGCTGAACGCCGCCCATCAAGCCCTGAAGCATGTTGAACCGCTGCAACGCCATGGCGTTCTGCAATCCTTGATTGTAGCCGCCGATCATCCCCTGCATGCCTTGACCAGCGGCCATCCCTAATGGAACTGGCAGCCTCGACGGCGCGGCAGCTTGTGCAAGGCCAGAAGCCAGCCCCATCAACCCCATGAACCGAGGATCGCCCATTGGCCCCATTGGGCCGGAGGTGTTGAAATCGAATAGACCCATATTAACCCCCCATGAATGGCGGTTGTCCGTACAGATTCAGATAACCGTTATAGGGCATAGGGTTGAATGGTGACCCCATGCCGCCCATTGGCGCATTTGTTCCTGGCGATGGCAGCCCCGGCATGTTTGGGGCTGGCGGCATCTGTCCCGGTATTCCATGTAGCAGAGACATCAAGGGCATCATCTGCATCGGGTTCATCTGCTGCGGTTGATAGGGATTCTGTCCCTGCATCTGGTTCGCCATGTTCAAGCCGCCAGACAGGGCCGAGAATTGCGGAGACTGAAGAAAGCCCATGTAGTTTGGAATCATTGTAATGCCCTCAGCACTTGTGAATAGTCAACCCTGTCATAGCCATCAGGGAACGTGATCACCGCATTCGGGAGAATCTTTTTGACTTCATCAGCCATCACGCCGACTTGCCAACCACCCCCCGATTTGTACTTGAAGCGATAGAGATAAAGCCCCTTCATGAGTTCGCCTATCTTGGCAATGTGCTTCTTGAGCCTGCGATCTGATGCGGCAATTGCGGCATATCCCAATGCCCCCATCAAGCCCAACGAACCAAGATTAGCCGCCTGATTCTGGAAGTAGGGCTGCGTCTGAGAACCGCCAAGAGATGCCGTGCCGTTGATGATGTTGCTGTAGTTTTGCAGATTTCCCCAGTTGTACGAATTCGGAGCCTGCGCCAGGGACATGCCAGTCTGATAGAGTTGATTCCCCTGATTGATACCCGCCTGACTGATTTGCGAACCGAGCAACCCATTCATTGCATTGTTGTGGGACTGATCGATGGCCTGGGCATTGTTTTGCATCGCTATGTTCGCATTGGCTTGTTGCGCGGCCAGTGAATTAGCCGCGTTCGCCATGCTGTCTTGTGATGCAATTTGGCCCATGTTGTTAGCCGTTGAACCCTGCAGCCCCTGTGCTGTCTGATTGGCATTCGTGTACATTCCCGCAATGGAAGGCGCGAGGTTCTGCTGCATATTGGAAAGCGCCAGCCCCTGAGCTATGCCCTGCCGCGACCCACCATAGCCTCCTGCGCCAATGGCCTGTTCGTTTAGTTGCGGCATGACCTGCTGCATGAGGTTCTGAGTTGCCTGCCCATACATCGCGTTCGCTTCGTTGCCGATAGCGCCTGTCATGGCAGGTGAAACCTGTCCGGAAAGAAGCTGGCTTATTGCGGATGTCGGATTTGCCGCACCCATTTGATTCATTTGGCTCGCTGCGTTTACTTGCGGAGCAGATATGTTCGCTGTAACGGGATTGATATTGGTGTTCTGTAAGCCACCCATCAAGGCTGATCCAATTCCTGTTTGCTGGTATGTGTTGGAAAGTTGATTGCTTAAATTGCCCTGCCAGTTATTATCAATATTCTGCATATTAGGCGACCATCCGCTGTTCTGATAGAGCGTATTTGCAGCAGGCATAGTGCCGGTGATATTTTTCCCGTTGCCCTGCAAATAAGGCATCGCCCCAGCCCATGGGGTGTTCGTAGTAGTGGTATTTCCTGCTGGTGATGAGCCGCCCATGTTATAACTCCAATCTCATGACAATTGCGGTCTGTTTCCAGCCGCGTTTAATTCCTTTTTTCTTCCAGCCAGATCGTCCAGTCATCTCAATCCATTCGCATTTGTTTTCGCGTGCAAATTTGATGATTGCCTCGTGCGCCAAGTTTTCCCAATCCTCAATTCGGGAGCCGCCCGTTGCCACTACCTCGAGGTATCGAGCTTTGGATGCCTGATGGATTCGCGTGAGATAGGCGCAAAGAGGTAATTCACCATCCCGAATTTCCCACGCCTGCATTCTGTTTTGTGTAACCTCCAGCAAAACTTCGTCCACTGTTTGCGCCGTTCTCTGACAAGCCAAATCAATAAATTCCTTGCCTCGATCTGAAAGGTTCTCAAGCCGCCAAACAATCAGATTGGCAACCATTGCAGACTCGCGTGGTTATAGATGAACCGGACAAGTCCGTTTGCTGCCAGCGACGTTGGAGCATTGATGAATGTCGCCCCTGCGGAAGCTAGTGTTAAAGTTGTGATCGCTGCCTGTGAAAACACCGTTACCCGCATCCCATCGAAGGTTGCCGAAGCAGCGGGGAAATTGACTGTCAGCGTGGCGACGTTCGTCCCCGTGAACCCAATGTAATTCGTGACCGTTGAAACTGATGCCGAGGCATTGTTGTTGATAACCGTCTTGCTATTGGCCTGAAACGGCACCCATGCGCCGTTATACCAATATGGCCCCTCTCCCGATCCGGGATTCCAGTTCGAGCCATCGGCAATCCGAATATCCCCGTTTCGAGGTCTTACGGGAACCACGCTCGCGAAATCCACATGCCCGGAAGCTAACAAGTTGATTGCCGCCGCGATTCGCGAGAGTTGCACCGTGAGGAACCGGCGCATGTCCTTAGCATCCTGTGGCACGGTCTCCGGAGAAAAAGCGGCCGTGTTACTTGTCGAGCTCATTACCAGCGCCCCGAAGGAACTAAATCAATGTCGTAGGAATCCAGTCTCCACTGTGAGGCTGTTCCTGATGAAAACTGAATGGCGATATAGCGGCCCGACACCATGCAATCCACTGGAATCTGTGAGCCGATAGTGAAGGGAACCGCCGCGCTCCAGTTGGGAGGGTCATAGGGTGATGTGTTGTTCCACCCCACCAAAACATTCACGGTTTGCCCGTCATTGCCCTGAATCCTTGGACGGATTCCACGAACCAGCTTGATTGTTTCGTCATCATCGAACCCAAGCCCTTGACGGGTGAGCGAAGAAACTACGGCAGTCCCGTTTTGCGATGCAGAACCATCCAGCAGGTAGATTGCGGGATCGTTCGAGGCCATGAGTACTGAGGCCATATCAGGAACAAAATCAGGGCCATTCCATTCCGTCAGGTCAGAATCCCATGTATCGCTGTCCTGATTCCAGTCACCAGAAAGGCTGTTGCTCACGGGTCCGTATGCCGCATGATTGATATGCGGAAGGCTTCGGAACGAAACCGTGTTGTCCTTGTAGTTCCAGACCATTCCGGTATCGCAGGAAGTCGCCCCGATAGACGGATAGCAGACTATGACCTCGTTGAAAAAAGGATTCTTCACAACGAAGCACAGGCCAAATCCCGCCGTGTCGATGTTGTGGAAAAGGTATCGCCGGGTCAGCTTATCCAGAACCGATTTAGGTTCCGAAACCCCGTCATGTACGATTACATCCGAGTTCGTCAGAACAAAATGCAGTCCGTTCACTTCCACGGCGCAATTCTTGTTCATAATCCCGGTTGTGTCCGAAACCTTGGTGAATCCGAACACCTGCTCACCACCGATAAAGTCCATGCGCCAGAATGAGTTTTCCTTATAGACGATGAACGAATCCCGAAGCTGCAACCCGTCCACCACAATATCGCCGCCTTCCGCAATGTCCACTTCGCCAGCAAGGTAAATCGGGTTCGTCTGGTCCCATGAAGCGGGAAGACTGCCCGGATCGGCAGCATCCGACCACTTCACCATATAGGGGTATGTGGTCGTTCCCTTGGTGACGTTCAACGCGATCAGGAAGTTCTTGAAAGCCCGGAGCGACTGGCAATAGGTAGAGGTAGGCCAGTTCGTCAGGTCGGCAAACGGGGTTCCCGTGTTTTCGTTCCAGAACATCGGATAGTGAGCGCCATCCCCGGCATTCAGGATCGGGATACCAGAGAGCAATGTACCCGTCCAGTTGTTCGCGGTCCCGGTTCTGGCACTCGTCGGCGTCAGGTCGTAATAAGTCGCGACCCCTGAAACAATCGTGACCGCTTCCACCTTGGCAGAACCCGCAAGGATGGCGTACTTCTGCCCAGAAACTTCACAAGGCAGGATATATTGAGGCGTGATCGGAATCGAGCCGTAAACTTGCCCCCAGCCGAATGCCTGCCAAGCGTAGCCGTCAAGGAATCGGATATTCTGCGCGTCAGTCCACGCCCCCAATGGCAATTCGTGGACGGACAAGTCCTTGCTGACGCCAAGTTTGCCGGCGTCTTTTACCCGAACCCAGGCCATAATCAGGCAATCGTCACCTGATTACTGGGGAATGTCGCCGTGCCGCCCTTCTGGATGGTCGCAAGGGCAATATCACATTGGTAAACAAAGTTACGCAAGGCTGCGGCAAACGCCGTAAAGTGTGAGGAATCGAACGCATGCGGTTGATTGTTCGCATCCAGATACTGGAATGTCGATCCACCGCCGGGCAACCCTAAACCTGCTGCGATTCCCGTCACGATGGCGCTGATGTTTTTCTGTGCCGTGTCCGTGGTTGAGTAGGTTCCATTGAGAGCAGGGGTTCCGGTTGAGGTTAGAACGATACCGCCATTGATTGCAGCGTTGTAAGCGGCTAGTGCATTTGCCAAGGCTGTTTGAGACGCAACATAGGTCGTGTACCTTGCGTCCGTGTCAGCCATCACGGTGTAGCCGACCGGAGTTGGAGGATTCTGCGGCCCACCAAACAGGGTGATGATCTGGTTGTTTGCATTTACGATGCAGTAAATTTGCATGGATTACTCCGAAGCTTGAGGGGAAACGCGTGGATTAAAATACCCATGAGTGATAATATCTGTTCCGGCACCAGAAACGGAATTCGAATAATAAACTTGAGATGAATTATTGGTGGTTGTCAATCCATTAAAAAATTCACCCCCTCCCCCATTAATAAAATAAGTATAAAGATCATAATTTATGCCCACCGCCGGGGAAGGAATGCTGCCGGGATAAATAGTTGTTGCAGCAGTCGTGCTTCCTGATTGTCTAAACTGAATTTTAGGAACAACAGAAAACCCACTGGGGACGCTTAGTGTAATTAGCGTAGGTGTCGTTGCTGACCCAGAGCTTAAATCGGCAAAAGGCGTTTCCCATGTAAACAAATTACCCACTTGGAGAAAAGGGGAAATTTGCGCGCTTGCATTTGTCAAAAAACTCCCGATATACCGATGAGCCGTTGTTCCAGCAGGTGCGTTAGCAGCAGTGGGGGAGGTGTCAAAATACACATCATAGGAGCCGGAATTGATGATGGCGAAAACGTGATACCACATGGAAGCGGCAATCGTGAGACCGGCTCCCATTCCTGCGTTGCCAGTCCCCGCAACCCATGTTCCAGTCGTGTTCTTATTGAAAGCGCTGCCCGTGATCTGGGCCGTGAAAGTTGAATCAGGGCGCGAACCAGCAGTAATATCCAGAACGGTGTTTGGCGTAGTGCCATCATTGGAGATCAGGAATCCGTGGTCAATACCAATTAAGGGAGCCCAACTTGCACTCGTTCCGTTCGTGGTTATGAATTTCCCTGCATTTCCTGTCTGCGAAGGGAGTGCTGCTGCAAACGCCAACTGAACAGCAAAGGCTGTCGTCGCAATTTTTGAGGAATTGTCGCCGACCGCTGGAGTGGGAGCAGTCGGAGTCCCAGCAAATGCCGGGGAAGTCAGCGGTGCTCTTTCGTTCGGAGAGATCACATAGAAACTAGATCCTGAATACATCGCTGCCACGATTGCGCCTGACAGTATTCCTCCAGATGGGATTTGATTCCCGTCTACCGTGAGCAAAGGTGCTGCAGCGATTCCAGCCACTGATAAAGTACAATTCCCAGTATTAGCATGCGTGGCCTGAAACAACACCGTCATACTTGCGGTATAGGCTGTCGGCATGGTTGGTTCGCCCGTAAGGGCAACAGAATATGCGTTTCCGGTTCCAGATTCCGTACCGGAGACCAGAATCATCCCCGGTATTCCGGCAAATGAGTTTTGAAGCGCCGATTTAATCAGACGAAGGTGATCGTCACCTTGTGATTTTGGATCAGATGGGGTTGGGTTTGTGGCAACCAAGTTGCCGAGATATTCTCCGGTTTCAAGACCCATTATTGCACCACCATAGTAAGAGACCCGCCACGGTTCCACTCAATCGCGTTCATTTGCTCGACAGCCTTGGCATACAGATCGGCAATCAAGGTAACCCTTTCATCGTTCTGCAAGTAGATTTGCGCCGCCAAGATGGAACCCCAGAGGTAAAGGTTAGGGAAGGCTGTAATCAGCCAGTTGGTTGGATTGGTTGCTGACAACGCGGGTATCTTCTGCTTGTATAGGCAGTTCACCGTATACACCGCATCAGGAATCGGCCCCAATGAGGCCGTCATTCCCAGCATAGTGAAACTTTCAGGCATTGAGGAATCGTTGCTGTTATACGTCGCGTCGAATGCTTCTGGAGGCATGTAAACCAGCACGGAATTGACCGCGCCCAATACCGTTAGGCGCTTCAGCGCAATCAGATCGGTGGGCATTGCCAGTGTCTGCACCGATGCTGTCGTGGTCAGGGAAGCCTGCGCCCATTGCCATTGTGTGTCCAGGTCAACCGAAAGCTGCATTTCTGCCATGGCGATCAGATCAGGAACGATTGACGTGAGATCAGAACGATGCAGCCAGTTCGCCAAAGCCGTTTGCAGGCTATTGTAGTCAACGATAGACGTGCTCATATCGGCTTGTCAGTCGTCCTGAAATACTTGAACTCGTTGCCCTTGAGAATTTGCAAAATTCTCTTTGCATCTTCCTTGTCAAAGAAATTGAGTCCGTGGTCGTTGCAGATTTTTTCAATGACAATCATCGGTACGCGCATCACCTGATGAAAATCTCCGCGCTTGCTTCCCTTTGCTTCGAGCGCGCGCTGTTCTGCGTTGGCTTTGAGGATAGGTTCAACGTCCTGCTCGCGATAAACTGTCAGCGAACCATCTGCATGATCGATGAATTGCGTGGTGTCGGTCATACCGTCAGTTCCACCACGTTCAGGGTTCCCGCAGCAGCATCCTGAATGACTGAAAGCGTTTCGCCGGGCCGAACAGAGATATATTGAGGCTGATCGGTGTATTTGATGAGCATGTCTGTTGATGCAGCCGAAGCGCCGAGACGTACATGACAATTAGCCGTTAAAGCCGAAACCCGGATCGCATAGGTCTGCGAACCAAATGCCGTTGAGGTAATCGAAGCCGCGCCGAATGCAAGATTCTGGCCTGCATTTTGCTGCCTTACTACAATACCTGTGGGATTTGCCATATTTCCTCCAAAAAAAAGGGAGAGCCGAAGCCCTCCCTGGATTAAGTTATGGCCGATTAGCCCGTGGTGTCGTAGATTGCGCCAAATGCCTTCTCGTTGCCGAGTTCCAGCGCATAGTCCACGAGCAGCATTTTCTTGTCGCTGTCGCCAGTCTTTGCCAATGGCAGAGTCTGGAACGGGCGAAGGAATGCCACACGGACATAATCAGGGTTGATGAAGTACATATCGCCAGACGTTGCCAAAAAGATGTCAGGAATCATTTTGACCTCACCGAAATCCGACTGGTACACATCTACTGCCGTTTTCAGCGTCTTGTCCTCAACCTGCGTGAAACGAGTGCCTGGGCCAGTGAAAGCCGAGACGTTCTGCTTGTTCGCTGGCGAGAGCAGGCAATACTCAGGTGAATCGCCCGAGTTTTTGTAGATTGATTGAAGAACGGCCTTGACTTCCGCCTCGGTAACCGCAGCCTTGACACTGTTGTAGGTGCGCGTTGCCGTACCGTCTGTCGCCGTCGGATTGGCTCCCGAAGGTGTGCCGCCGGTCTGAAATTGCGTGTTAGTTGCCAGCCAGCAAGGAAGTCCTGCGGTCAATGCAGCAGTGGTGGAGGTTCCCGCGCTCTTCGCCTGGTTGTTGGTGATGATGCCCTCGATGTCGCGCTTCAGTTCGCGTGATTTTTTGAGCAACTGATAGCCCATCTTGTTCGAACCGCCAGCAGCGATCACGGCTTGCGACTTTCCGGAAATCTGAATGGCCTTGTTGGAGGTCTGGACATAGTTGCCGTGGCGAACCGTAGGCGTGATGGTAAGTGCGCTGGGGTCATCGCCTTCGACTTGTGCGTTGGCGAGGTTTTGGGAGGCCAGAGAATCAACGTCCCATTCATGATAACCCTGCCGAGCTTCGGTCTTTTTGCTCATGGTGAGCAAAGGGGTTTTGAATGGATCGACGTTGAAAATCAGGTTGATCAGATCTTCGCGGATGTTGGTCTGCGTGTAGGTCTGGAATGTATTTGCGGGTACTGTCATGATGGTTTACCTCATGTTTATGCTGCGAACATTTCAAACGCGGCAGCTAGAGCATCAGAATCGCGCGGATTGCCTAGGACGCGCTGAACTACTTGCGCTCGCTTGGCTTCTTGTGGATTCTTAATATTCCTCGCTCCCGGTTTTGCCGTTTGGTTCGGTGCTGCCCGAACCTTTCTAAGTGCTTCCGGCTTCGCTGCTTTGAGTTCGCCATATCGCGCCGCATCATGCAGAATTCTCATCATGCGGTGGTCGAAAAGGTTAGAAAGCTCCTGCTCCGTGAATCCGTTCGACTTGGCGTAATGCTTCATCACTTCAGCATCAGCGGTGAATTTCTGCGGGTCAGCCCACTCCGGGACGATTTCCAGCATCTTCTGCCGCTCAAGCTGCACGATTCGAGCCAAGTCTTGTTGTTGCGCCTGTTGCGCTTGCGCTTGCTGGTTCTGCACCTGCTGGACGTATTGAGTAATCTGCGCTTGCCTCTGTTGGAATTCTGTGAACTTCGCCGCGTACTCTGCCGGGTTGGAAATTCGTAGATGATTCCAGTCAACGCGCTGATATTCCTGCGTCAGCATTTGCTGCCCAAGGTCTGCGAGAGCCTGGTTCTGCGTCAGTTGTTGACGCACCAGTTCTCTTGCAGCCTGCTTTTCCGCCTCTACTTGCCGCTGGACTTCCGCGACCTGGGCGGATTTGTTGTGTACATGCGATTCGAGTTGGTAGCTCTTGATCACATCAGACAAAGGAACGGTTTTCATTTCACCGTCAACCTTCACCGTGACCGGCAGAGACCTGAAGCTTTCTGGGTCAAGCTTGTTCTCTGTCAGGAAATGGTCAAGAGACTCATATTCCGGGCCTTCCGGCTCTTCTGCTGCTGCTTTTGGCTGATCGTCGGGCGTGGCCGACTGGACAATCTCTTCAGGTTGTTGCGGCGCTTCCTGTTCTTCTTTTGGCTTCTCGCCCTGCGTGTCAAACGCCCCCGCATTCCACAGAGAATCGAATTGATCTTCAACGGATGTAGGAGACTGCCCGCCCGGTTGGGTAGTGGCTTCCATAGTTATTACCTTTCAATGAGACTGGAATCCGTCCAGCGCGGTGTCAGAATCTGAACATCTCCCTGATCTTGGATTGTTTCGCTTCCTGCTCAAGCTGGTATTGCTCGATCTTTCCGGTCGTTGCAATCGCTTTAATGTGCCGCTCCAGCCCTTCCCAAAGCTGCAAGGTAAGAACAAGCTTGGTGTGCATTTCCGTGTCCTTGATGCCTACCTTGCCCAT
Source organism: Pseudomonadota bacterium (assembly GCA_021783175.1). The sequence continues at coordinate 6,902 of JAJXUF010000045.1, read as the reverse complement.
CTGCCCGATGATTCCATCCCTGACAGCCTGTGATGCCTCTTTGAAGATCTGCGAATCCAGCAGGCGCTCGGCTTCTGCACCGATGTAAACCTTGTCTCTCATTGGAATGTCCTCACGTCATTCGCCAGGACCTGCCCAGCATTCACCGACGCATTTTGTTTGAGCTGCTGCGCAACGATCTCCGCAATTACCTTGACCAGAGTCTGATGCTCTTGCGATTGCATCTTCGCCATTTCCAGATCGCGATCCTGATTGGCTTGGATTCCTCCGTGCGTCATTTCAGCTTGCGCCTGCATTCTGGCGGTCTGCTCTCTGGCTTGCGCTGTCAACATGTCCGCATGGATTCTGGCCTGATCGGTTTGCGAGGCCATCTGTGCCTGTTCCTGCGTTCTCTGCGTCCTCATCTGCTCGACCTGCAAAGCAGACTGCGCTTTGAGTTGGGCTACCTGCATCTGCGGATTGGGCTGCTGCTGCATTTGCTGCATGTGCTGCTGATATTCAGGACTTTCTGGATCAAGCGCGAAGCGTTGCGGATTCTCAAAGCCCAACAGTCTCGCGCCTTCCTTGAACGTCTCATAGGCCTGTTGCGGACCAACCAGACCGAACGATGAAAGCTTCTCCTGCATGGAGGCCAACATCATCAGATGACCTTGCGCTTCTTGCCTGTTTCCAGAGCCAAGGCCCACATTTACAGAGACGGATGAGCGTTTTCGCCATTGGGACGGGTCAATTTTCGCCCACTTCCCAGAAATCTCGACTTCGAGTTCTTTGTCTTGATGACGGATTAACGCCGAGTGAATCTTGAGGAACAAGTCTTTTACGCCTTCAGCCAGCATCCGCGCCACAAGCTCTACCTTCATCGCTGCCGCGCTCATCGCCGCCAACTGACCGCCCTTTGTCACGTCCTGCAACGCATCCGCATCAACCCCCATCGTGTCTTTTCCGATACCAGTCCGCATCTCGCGTATTGAGTCCACATATTCCATAGCGGGAATGATCTGATCCAGCATGCCGCCTGCGGTGTCCATGAACAGAACATCTTCGCCTGGGATGCCCTTTGTCCGTATCACGCCACCCGGACGATTGTTCAGCACATCGTCGATATTGACGTTCGACTCGTTGACCACCGTGCGCTTGTTATTGGTCTGGTAGATGTTGTCCAGGCCATTCCTGAACAGGGTGGTCTTGATGACCTGTAGATCATTGAGCAGATCGTAGTAGCTTATCCCGACGTGACGATGGGGCATGCGGATGGGCGCGCAGTACGCAGCGGGAAGCTCTGGGCATTCCTCATTTTCGATGATCACATCGCCCGCGATGAACACCCGGCGCAACTCCGCAACACCGTCCCCATTAAAATCCACCTTGATATACACTTCTCGGAAGTCCACATACTCTGACGCTGAATCAGTCGGGGAATCTTCCGAAAGCTCGTCCACCACCTCGTCCCGCGCCAAGCTGATCAGGTTCAGCCAGTCGGGTTTAGATACCGTGATCGAATCAATCAACGCCGCATCGAATCCCTGCTCCTTTAGGTCAGAGCGGCTGACTTCGGTCTTATGCTCAAAAAATGGCGTGTCATCCATCTTGTGGCGCGCACGAGGGGAAATCAGCACTTCCTCGGGGGGGATGCACTGGACTTTAATCTGCCCCTTCGTGAAAGTGCGCCGTATCTTCACCGAGAACAAAGGGCCGAACGGAGACTGCGTTTCTTCCTGCTCCAGCACTTCAACTTTAGACTCATCCGTGGGATTGAGCAGTTCTGTGACCGCATCCTCAGTCAATCCGGTATAGTTTTCCTGTTCGGTTTCTTCTTTTTCTTCCCACCATACCTTCGCATAGCCATTACGCAGCAACAGCGCATCCTTGAAAAAGTCATGCAGGATGAAGAACCCATCGTTTTGCTTCATGAAAACGGCATTGACTACTTCAGTTTCCAAATCCGCCTGCGCTTCGTCACCTGGGGCAACCGGCTCGAACTGGCATATTTTCGGGGTGGCGGCAAACATCCGCATCAGCTGCGGCATCACCCATTCGATCGTGTCTCTGAGTTCAGGCAGCACGATCTGGGAGCGATTATCAACCTCGTTCCCTAGAGGCCTGCCAAAATACGCATTCAGCGCGTTGTATCGGTCTATCTCTAGCGTAGTCATCTGCTGACCGTTGGGCTGAATATACCCACCCACAGACGGCCCTACGCTGACGTTTGATCCGAGCGCCGACTTTTCATATTGCCCGATGATACCGAGCAGATCGCGTTCGTTCATTCAGCTTTACCTGGGCGCCCGCGCTTGACGATGTTTTGTTCAGCCGGTTCCGGCTCATTTCGTGGCAACAATGGGGTTCTGCGCTCGATCTCTCGAAACCTCGCTTCCAGTTCGTTGAGACGCTGCGCTAACCGCTGAATCTCATTCTCCAACTGCATGCTCATATGATTCCTATCTTCGGATAATTGATCGGCTTTGTTGACCGCTGCCCTGGTGGTTTGTGGGTGATGCACATCAGCCCGAACGCATCCGCGCCATGCGATGACCAGTCATGCTCTGGCCCGAGGCCGATATTGCGGTTCGGGTCGCGCTTTTCGTGATACCAGCCTAACGCCTCAAGACCGGGGGTCGTCGTGGCTTCGTTGAACCAGCACGCCGGGAACAGTCTCCGGGCCGCTTCAACACGCGCCGACGCCGCCCCGGCCCCCTGATTCGGCACCACAGTGACCGTGTAGCCGGCTTCCCGAATGGCAGACTCGTAGCTGACGGCAAAAACCTTGTCGTTCGTCCTGCCATCATGGGGTAGCCAGATGGATGCTTTTCGCGGACCGTAGCCTTGCGCGCGCAACCATTCAAGATGCGCCGCAAGCGGTTGGCCGACCGCCTCGTAATAATCCAGCAGCCGGATTTCCTGCCCCACAAACTGCGCGCACCATATGGCGCAAGCATCGGCTTTGGCACCCGTACCGCCAATGTCCCAGAAAAGCCGGATTTCCATGAGCGGATCAGGTGCCACGCGCCCAATTCTGCGTTGCTGTCTGGCCTCGTTGAGTGACCTGGCGAAATACGCGCCCTCCAGAATGGTAGCGTAGCCACCTTCCCAGATGTGATCATACTGCTCAGGCGTCAGTCTCAGGCAGTCCTGCCGCTCCTGTTCCAGCACGTCGGGGAATTTCGGATTATCCGACCAATTCGCCCGCACCACCACAGCACCCGTCGGCAAATCCCCTCCCCGGAGCATCTCATCCACCGGGTCGGTTTTACGCCTCGGGTTCCAACTTGCCCATATCTCCGATTCAGAGGTCCGAATCGTCGGGCGCAGCAGGGACAGACTACGCGCAGACAAAGTTTGTGCTTCCTCGATCCACGCCCGATGACATCCCTCAAGAGACTTGATCGACTCGGCGTTCTGGTCTTTCATGCCCTGAAAGCTGATGAGACCATCGCCAGGTGTCTCTATCACATCAGAGAACACCTTGAAACCTTGCGACTCCCCCAGCTTGTACGCGATGAGCTTGTCCTCGAGCAGCCGCTTAGAGGAATGCTTAAGGCTTTCTTGCACCTCCCGAATGCAGACAGACCGCAAGCCCTTGTGGTACAGCGAATCGTCTATGAGCCGCTCGGCGAAGAAGTGCGACTTACCGCTGCCCCGCCCACCCCAAGCGCCCTTGTACCGCGCGGGCTCCAGCAATGGCGCAAAAACACGCGGAACCTCGAATCTTAGTGTTGCCATCAGACAATGACGCGCTCGATCTTCTCAACCCCGTTATTGATCTGAATCGCTGTAGTGGCCGCGCCCTTCGGATCAACCGCCTCCACAGCCTTGATGATCGTGTCCGCCCGTGCCTTAAAGTCCTGCTGATCCTTGCATTCAGCTTCCATCGCCTGCGTGACATTCTGCATGGCCGCGCACCGCAACCATTCGAGCCTCTTAACCTTTTTGTCCACGATGTCCGTAATCGCGTTCACCATCCGTTCATCTTGGGCCGCGAGGGCTTGCTGATATTGGATGCCGGCGTTCACAATACTGGCGCCGTCCTGGGGGACGCCCTTGACTAGCTTATTGACGCAGCCCAGGCTGACCCCGCGCTTGTCGGCCAACTGACGCTGGCTGTATTCCCCCGTTCGCCAGTCGGTAACGATGTCCTTAGCAAGGTTTTTGTCCAACGCTTTCGCCGCCATGCTTTATCCTCTTGAAGGGTAAAAGCGATTTGCCTTCACCGTGCGTTACTCATCCCTCAACCACGATTCGTGTATATGTCCTTGTTTCGGGACGCCTTTGCCTTTTGCCGTGCTCTCGCCGAGTATCTTGTCGGCTTTCGTGTCGATCTTGGCCTTTGAGGCAGAGGATAGCTTGCCGGCGTTCTCCATTTGCGTGGCGCGGGCCTTGGCGTTCGCGGCGTGCGCTTTGTCGGGCATGGGGTATGCTTTTTTCCCAGGGAGCCCGAACTCCTTGGGGGGCAAGGTGTTGCGGGCTTTGCTAGTCAAGATCGCCATTTCGGGTTCCTCAAAGAAAAAGCCCGCTCTCGGCGGCCTGGAATCCTGCATCTCAGCAGGAGGAGGAGACGACACAAAGCCACGGCTCCATTACGAGTGACGCGGCTTTGTGTTTCTTCGGGGCGAACGATCCCCGAGCAAACTGAATTATACGGATGTTTCGTTGCATGTCAAGGGTTAATCCACAATCCTCCGCGCGCGCTCCCAGAAGGCTGCCTGCGCATCCAGGAGCAATTCTGCCGTCGATCGCCTATTGTGCTTGAGTACCCCCTGCATGAGGTATGCCGACTCCAGGGCACTCCTGTACAGGGTAGGCAGCTCGGCGATCACCGTATCACAAGCTCTAGCCGACCGACAATCGGCCTCGTCAGCCATGTCCTCAAAATCCGCAGAACCGCCGCCCGTCCCGAGGCCGGCGGAGTGCGAAGGGTAGCCCCTACCGACGTTCCCGTGCGCCATGCGTCGCCACGCTCCCCAGATTGTGAGATGGTAATGTGCCTTCCCAAGCCATTCCGGTGCCCCCATCATTCAGCCCTCGGGTAGATTTGAAGTCCAAGCCACATGGCTGAATTTCGGAGTTCAGCCGACAAATCCGGCGCGTCAAGTTCGACCACTAGATGCCGGCGACGGTGGAATAGGTCGGCTTTGATAGCCATTTCGCGCTTGTGGGCGTCCTCGTCACTCTCGCCTTCGACTACTCGGCCGAGGGCGCAGCGAGGATCAGTGGGGCGGTCGCCGGGCTTCATCCCGCAACGGCTACCGGATCGAGTGCTGCGAGTTGAGGTTTCCACACTTCCGCCCGCTCGCGTATCGCATCATCTAGGGCGCGGGAGGCCATTCGCTTTACAGCATCAGCCTGTTCGCGGGCGCGCCCTCGGGCCTTATGCGCCGCATTCATCGCATCAAATGCCTTTCTGGAAAGCTCGGCCTCGCGGAGTCTCTGCGACATCGTGATGTTCTTGGCGATCTGCTCATTGATGAGGCGTTCGCGCTTGAGTTTGTATTCGTCGGTCATCGTTGCGCCTTGAGTTGTTTAGCCTTCATGGTGTATTCCGCTTTAATCGCTCGCAGCTCGTCTTTTGTCCAGCGCTTGATGTCGTTGACCGTCTCCAGAGCTTCGACCGCTTCTAAGCCGATTCTGGCGATCAGACCGAGCCGATAATCGACTGCCCGGCCAGCGCCGTGCCGGTTGCAAACTTTCCGCTGGCCGTGGACATTGCGCTCGTCAAATCGCAGGTGAGGCGCGGAGCCAACAGAACGGTAGTGGCCGGCGTCGAACTTTCCGCCGATGTCACCGACTGATAGGGGTAGGCCGCAGCATATACAGGGCTTTCCGGCGTCACGCGCGCGAATGTAGGCGTTAAAAGCCGTCTGAGCCTCGCGCTTGAGAACCGGCAGAGTCTTGAGCGCATCAAGTTGCGCACGGGTCTGCTTTTTCGCCTCGCGCTGCGCCTGGCGCTCGATCTTCCCGCGGATTTTCTCGGCGAGCGCCTGGGCGCATTCGGGGGAACAGGCCTTAGCCCCTGGCCGTTGAGGTTGAAATTCCGCTTTGCAGTATTTGCAGCGACGAGTTTTCACGCGCTTAAACCCGAAGACGGCCATAAAAGCGTCGGCTGCGGCGGTCATTCATTCTCCCCCGGCCATCCCTTCATCAACTTCCTGGCGGCCTCCGTGATCGCTTCAAGCCCTTCCATTTCGATCCGGATCAAGCCGGCTTGAGCATCCACATCGCTTTGCCTGATTTCGATAAATGGACCAGCAGCATCGTCCTGCAAAGAAACATGTGTCACACCTTCCCCGAATACCGGGTTTTTGTCGGCGCGGTGAATGCTGATTGATAGCACGGTCGATTTGATTATGGTCATACCGCCTCCTGAATCATGCATTCAGCCATACGCTCAATCGTTTCTGGATCAAGGTTTGGCCAATACCGCTCGGCGATCGTTCGGCTGATCCCTCTCGCGGCTTCCTGGTATTCCCCTTCGTCCATCGATTGAAAGCTCAAACTGCGTGGAATGAGTTGAATCACCGTCCCATAGTTCGGCACAAGGATGCCGATCTCGTCGCAGGCTACCTTCCCCTCGATTTGAAGGCGCTTGATGGCAATGTGGGCATCAAGCCCGGAGAATGCATCGATATTCGCAACGACGAGTTGCCCGAGCTTATGAACGAGCCTGTTGAATTTTGGATTGCGTGGCTTGGTGAGGTCGGCAGCAAGTAGGTCGTCAATGTGGTAGCCGCGCTCGCGGAGCTTCGATGCTGCGTATGGGTCTGCCGGAACCAGGGCACCTTTGGAGACGCGGAAGTAGATTCGCTCGCGCTTAGTCACACCCCCCCCCCTCATCCCAACCAGCGTCATAAATATATTCATCGCACACATCCGGATTTCTTTTTCTTGTTTTCTTATCCATCAAAATA
>JAJXUF010000202.1 GCA_021783175.1 Pseudomonadota bacterium | reverse complement strand
CGGCAAGGACCTCGACAAACTGTGGCCGCTGATCGTCGAGAACCAATCCGATTCGGCCTGTTTCGACAATGCGCTGGAGTTGCTGGTGGCGGGCGGTTATTCCCTGCCGCACGCGATGATGTTGCTGATCCCGGAAGCCTGGGCCGGCAATCCGCTGATGGACGAAGAACGCCGCGCGTTCTACGAATATCACGCCGCCCTGATGGAGCCATGGGATGGTCCCGCAGCCGTGGCCTTCACCGACGGCCGCATGATCGGTGCGACGCTGGACCGCAACGGGTTGCGCCCGGCGCGCTACCTGATCACCGACGACGACGTGGTGCTGATGGCTTCCGAGATGGGCGTACTGCCGATCCCGCAGAGCAAGATCATCAAGAAATGGCGCCTGCAACCCGGCAAGATGTTTCTCATCGACATGGAAGCTGGACGCATCGTGGACGACGCCGAACTGAAACACCAGATCGCCACGGCCAAGCCGTACCGCAAATGGATCGAGCAATCGCGCTACATCCTCGACGATCTGCCCAAGGCTGACGAAAAATGCGAATCTCAAGTCAGTCTGCTGGATGCGCAACAGGCATTCGGCTACACGCAGGAAGACCTCAAGTTTATTATGCTGCCGATGGCGTCGGCGGGTGAAGAAGCCACCGGTTCCATGGGTGCGGATGCGGCGCTGCCTGTGCTGTCGAACCGCAGCAAGGTTCTTTATAACTACTTCAAGCAATTGTTTGCGCAAGTGACCAATCCGCCGATCGACCCGATCCGCGAAGAGATTGTGATGTCGCTGACGTCCTTCATCGGTTCCAAGCCCAATCTGCTCGGCGTGGATGAAACAAAGCCCGCACCGCGTCTGGAAGTGCATCAGCCGGTGTTGTCGCATGAAGATGCGGCCAAGCTGCACGGCATCGAAAAGCTGACCAAGGGCAAATACAAATCCAAGGTGCTGGACCTGACTTACCCGGTCAAGAACGGAGCGGAGGGCTGCGAGGCCGCGATCAAGGCATTGCGCTCGGCAGCCGACAAAGCGGTCGCAGGCGGTTTCAATGTGCTGATCCTGTCCGACCGCGCACTGTCGGATAAGCGCGTTGCGATTCCCGCGCTGCTGGCGACATCGGCAGTACACCATCACTTGGTGAAAAAAGGTTCGCGTACCAGCACCGGCCTGGTGGTCGAGACAGGCTCGGCGCGCGAAGTGCACCACTTTGCGTTGCTCGCCGGATACGGCGCGGAAGCGGTTTATCCGTGGCTGGCCTACGACAGCCTTGCGTCACTGGAGCTGCCCGCCGGCCTGTCAGTGAAGGATGCGCAGAAGCGCTTCGTCAAGGCCATCAACAAGGGCCTGCTCAAGGTGATGTCCAAGATGGGCATTTCCACCTATCAGTCCTATTGCGGCTCGCAAATCTTCGAAGCCATCGGCCTCAACAGCGATTTCATCGGCCAATATTTCCCCGGAACCGCAACCCAGATTCAGGGTATCGGCCTCAAGGAAGTGGCGGAAGAAGCCGTGCGCATCCATCTGTCGGCATTCGGCAACGATCCGGTGTTGGTGAACATGCTGGATGCAGGCGGCGAATATGCATGGCGAACACGCGGCGAAGAGCACACCTGGACGCCGGAATCCATCTCCAAGCTGCAGCATGCGACGCGTTCCAACAATGCGGCGACCTACAAGGAATACGCCAAGCTCATCAACGACCAGACCCAGCGCCAGATGACGTTGCGCGGTTTGTTCGAGATCAAGCCCGCAGGCAAGGCTGTTCCGCTGGAAGAAGTCGAGTCGGCAAAAGAAATCGTCAAACGTTTTGCCACCGGCGCCATGTCGCTCGGTTCCATCTCCACCGAAGCGCACACCACGCTGGCTATCGCGATGAACCGTATCGGCGGCAAGTCGAATACCGGTGAAGGCGGCGAAGACGCCAACCGCTTCAAGGTGCTGCACGGCGGAGAAAAGCTGTCCGACATTATCGGCAAGCATCGCATCGAAGCCGACCACACCATGAAGGCGGGCGACTCGTTGCGTTCGCGCATCAAGCAGGTCGCATCGGGCCGTTTCGGCGTTACAGCTGAATACCTGGCCAGTGCCGACCAGATCCAGATCAAGATGGCGCAGGGCGCGAAGCCCGGTGAAGGCGGCCAGTTGCCCGGCAGCAAAGTGTCGGAATATATCGGCAAGCTGCGCCACTCGGTGCCCGGTGTTGGCCTGATTTCGCCGCCGCCGCACCACGACATCTACTCGATTGAAGATCTGGCGCAGCTCATCCACGACCTGAAGAATTCCAATCCGTCCGCTTCGGTTTCCGTGAAGTTGGTGTCGGAAGTCGGCGTGGGAACCGTGGCCGCAGGTGTGTCCAAAGCCAAAGCCGACCACATCGTGATCGCCGGTTTCGACGGCGGTACTGGTGCATCGCCGCTGTCGTCGGTGAAACATGCGGGTACGCCGTGGGAACTCGGTCTGGCCGAAGCGCAACAGACGCTGGTGCTGAACCAGTTGCGCGGTCGTATCGGACTGCAAGTGGACGGCCAGCTGAAGACTGGCCGTGACGTGCTGATCGGTGCGCTGCTAGGTGCCGACGAGTTCGGTTTCGCCACGGCACCGCTGGTCGTCGAGGGTTGCATCATGATGCGCAAGTGTCACCTCAACACCTGTCCGGTCGGCGTTGCCACGCAGGATCCGGCATTGCGCAAGAAATTCACCGGCCAGCCGGAACACGTCGTGAACTATTTCTTCTTCGTCGCCGAAGAAGTGCGCGAACTGATGGCGCAAATGGGGATACGCAAATTCGACGACCTGATCGGACGCAGCGACCTGCTCGACATGCGCAAAGGCATCACGCACTGGAAAGCCAAGGGACTGGATTTCTCGAAGGTGTTCTATCAGTGCGATTTGCCAGCCAGCGTATCGCGCCGTCACACCGAAGAGCAGGACCACGGATTGGAACACGCCCTGGACAACGACCTCATCGCGCAATCCAAGGAAGCGCTGGACGCAAAACGCGTGGTGAGCATCGAAACCACGATACGCAACGTCAACCGCACAGTTGGCACCATGTTGTCGCATGAAGTCGCCAAACGTCACGGCAACGCGGGACTGCCCGACGACACCATCCGCGTGAAGATGGTGGGTACGGCAGGACAGAGCTTTGGCGCTTTCCTGGCACACGGCATCACATTCCAGCTTGAAGGCGAAGGCAACGACTACGTGGGCAAGGGTCTGTGCGGCGGGCGCATCATCGTCAAGCCGGCCGACGACAGCAAGCTGGTGGCGGAAGACAATATCATCGTCGGCAACACCGTGCTCTATGGCGCAACGGCAGGTGAAGTCTTTTTCCGCGGCGTGGCCGGCGAACGTTTTGCAGTGCGCAATTCCGGCGCGATCGCCGTGGTGGAAGGCGTGGGCGACCACGGCTGCGAATACATGACGGGCGGTATGGTGGTGGTGCTGGGGCAGACCGGGCGCAACTTTGCGGCGGGCATGTCCGGCGGCGTTGCTTACGTGCTGGACGAAGACGGCACGTTCCCGCAGCGCTGCAACATGTCCATGGTGCAACTGGAAGCGGTCCCCGAAGAGGTGGCTGCCAGCGAAACCGGCGAAGTGGAGGCGCATGGCCGCGTGCACTTCAATCACCTGAACAAGGCGGATGAAGCGGTCATGCGCAGCAAGATCGAAAAGCACCTGCACTACACCGGCAGCGCCCGCGCCAGACACATACTGGATAACTGGAAAATCTATCTACCAAAATTCGTGAAGGTCATGCCGACCGAATATCGTCGTGCGTTGCTTGAAATTGCGGCGCAGCAAAAGGAGGCCGCATAATGGGCAAGCCAACCGGGTTCATGGAGTTTCAGCGCGTCAGCGAAGGTTACGCGCCGGTTGAACAAAGACTAAAAACCTATCACGAGTTCGTCGCACACCTCACCGACGCAGAAGCCAAGCAGCAAGGCGCGCGCTGCATGGACTGCGGTATCCCGTTCTGCAACAACGGTTGCCCGGTCAATAACATCATTCCCGATTGGAACGACCTTGTGTACCGCGGCAACTGGAAGGAAGCGCTGGAGGTATTGCACTCCACCAACAACTTCCCCGAAGTGACCGGCCGCATCTGCCCTGCCCCATGCGAGGCGGCGTGCACCCTGAACATCAACAGCGATCCGGTCGGCATCAAGTCCATCGAGCACGCCATCATCGACAAGGGGGGCGAGAACGGCTGGGTCGTGCCGCAACCCGCAAAGAAAAAAACCGGCAAGAAAGTTGCGGTGGTCGGTTCCGGCCCTGCAGGTCTGGCGGCTGCACAACAGCTTGCCCGCGTCGGCCATGCAGTGACCGTGTTCGAAAAGAACGGCGCTATCGGCGGTTTGCTGCGTTACGGCATTCCCGACTTCAAGCTGGACAAACGCCTGATCGACTGGCGCATGGCGCAATTGGCTGCCGAAGGCGTGAAGTTCCAGACCAACACCTTTGTCGGCAAGGATGCGCCGGGCAAAGGCGTCGCCAACGATGCGACGAAAACGATCAGTCCTAAAGAACTGCAGAAGGAATTCGACGCGGTGATACTGGCGGGCGGCTCCGAACAACCGCGCGACCTGCCGGTTCCGGGACGCGAACTTCAGGGCGTGCATTACGCGATGGAAATCCTCGTTCCGCAAAACAAGGAAAATGCGGGCGGAGCCAGGAATCCGATCAATGCTTCAGGCAAGCATGTCGTCGTCATCGGCGGCGGCGATACCGGTTCCGACTGCGTGGGCACTTCCAACCGTCACGGCGCCGCGTCGGTCACGCAGATCGAAGTGATGCCGCGCGCACCGGATCAGGAGAACAAGCCTATGACCTGGCCGAACTGGCCGCTCAAGCTGCGCTCATCCAGTTCGCATGAAGAAGGCTGCGAGCGCGACTGGGCGATTTCCACCAAGGAATTTGTCGGCGAGAACGGCGTGCTCAAGGCGATCAAGGCGGTGCGTGTCGAGTTCAAGGAAGGCAAGATGGTCGAGATCGCAGGCAGCGAATTCGAAATCAAGGCCGACCTCGTGTTGCTGGCGATGGGATTCACCAATCCGCTGGCGCAGGTGCTGGATGCATTCGGCGTGGAGAAGGATGCGCGCGGCAATGCAAAGGCGACCACCGATGGCGCGGGCTGCTACCAGACCAATGTGAAAAAAGTCTTTGCGGCGGGCGACATGCGGCGCGGGCAATCGCTGGTGGTGTGGGCCATTCGCGAAGGCCGTCAGGCGGCGCGTGCCGTGGATGAGTTCCTGATGGGCAGCAGCGTTCTTCCCCGATAAGATAAAGATAAAATGAACTTCAAAGTAAAGAACGACACCTTCCTGCGCGCCCTGCTGCGCCAGCCGACCGACTAC